>DATNPE010000054.1:0-3060 GCA_036703355.1 Allocoleopsis sp.
CTGTGTGGATGGGTAGACCGTCGCCGCGATCACGGGGGTGTGATCTTTCTAGACCTACGCGATCGCACGGGCATTGTCCAAATTGTCAGCGATCCGGAACGCACCCCGAACTCCTACGCACCCGCAGGTGATCTCCGCAACGAGTACGTCGTCCAAATCACGGGTCGGGTGACTCGCCGTCCTGATGACTCGCTCAATCCTCGGCTACCGACGGGAGAAATTGAAATCTATGCCGATCAGGTCGAGCTATTGAATGCGGTTCGCAAGCAACTTCCCTTTCAGGTGTCTACAGCAGACAACGAAGCAGTGCGCGAAGATCTGCGTCTGAAATACCGCTACTTGGATTTGCGGCGCGATCGCATGAACCGCAATCTGCAACTGCGTCATGAAATCATCAAAACCTTGCGGCGCTATTTAGAAGATGCCAAAGGCTTTATCGAAATCGAAACACCAATTCTGACTCGCTCCACCCCCGAAGGCGCACGAGATTACCTGGTGCCCAGCCGCGTCAACCCCGGAGATTGGTTTGCGCTGCCGCAGTCGCCGCAGTTGTTCAAGCAATTGTTGATGGTGTCAGGGTTCGATCGCTACTACCAGGTGGCTCGTTGCTTCCGAGACGAAGACTTACGGGCCGATCGCCAACCGGAATTTACTCAACTCGACATGGAAATGAGCTTCATGTCGCAAGAGGAAATTCTGACCCTGAATGAAGACTTGGTTTGCCATCTCTTCAAGACCATCAAAGGAATTGATCTGCCCAGACCCTTCCCGCGTCTGACTTACAAAGAGGCGATGGATCGCTACGGTTCTGACAAGCCTGACACCCGCTACGACTTGGAGCTGGTAGAAGTCTCAGATTTAGTCAAGGATTCTGGCTTCAAAGTTTTCTCCGGGGCTGTGGCCAGCGGTGGCATTGTCAAAGTGCTGCCGATTCCCGGTGGCAACGATGCCATTTCCAACGTGCGGATTAAACCCGGTGGCGACTTATTCCAAGAAGCTTGCAACGCTGGAGCTAAAGGTTTAGCTTACATCCGTGTCCGTGAAGACGGCGAAATTGACACCATTGGAGCAATTAAAGACAACCTGACTGATGAGCAAAAGCAAGAGCTGCTAGCTCGCACGGGTGCGAAGGCAGGTCACTTGTTGCTGTTTGGGGCAGGCCCCACCGATTTGGTGAACAAAACCCTCGATCGCCTGCGTCAAGTGATCGCTCAGGAACTCAACCTGATTGATCCAGAAAAGATCAACCTGCTCTGGATCGTCGATTTCCCCATGTTTGAGTGGAATGCTGACGAGAAGCGCCTAGAAGCTCTACACCACCCCTTCACCGCGCCACATCCAGACGATCGCCATGATCTGAAAACGGCTCGCGCTCAAGCCTATGACTTGGTGTTCAACGGCTTTGAAATTGGCGGCGGCAGTCTACGGATCTACCAACCCGATATGCAAGCCCAAGTCTTTGAAACTATTGGTTTAGCCGAAGAAGAAGCTCAGAGCAAGTTTGGTTTCTTACTAGAAGCCTTTGAGTACGGCACGCCGCCCCATGGTGGCATCGCCTACGGGGTCGATCGCTTGGTGATGTTGTTGGCAGGTGAAGAATCGATCCGAGACGCGATCGCCTTCCCCAAAACTCAGCAAGCCCGTTGTCTGCTCACCAGTGCGCCTTCTGGCGTGGATGACAAGCAACTAAAGGAACTGCACGTCGCTTCTACCCACAAACCAAAGCCTTAACCACAACAGTCTCAGTAGAGCCTGTAGACCTCTCCCCAAACCCCTCGCCTCGCAAGAGACTATGAAAACGAGGATTTCTCCCTTCCCTCGCAGGGAAGGGGCTGGGGGTTAGGTCACTTAGGCGATCGCTGCTTCTCGTTGTTGACCTGCTGCCTGGTTGAAGTCGGCTTCGGTACAGAAGACCTCACAGGAATTATTAGGGCTTTCCACCAACTTCACCTTGTAGAGTTGGGCACCAATGTCTCGAATGGGTTGTTGCAGCAAATCGCGGATATGCACAGCGATATTTTCAGCCGTAGGCACGACATCGGCAAAGTAAGGAATGTCTTTGTTGAGGAACGTATGGTCAAACGGTTCCACCACATAATCATCCACCGCTTTTTGGAAGGCTACCAAGTCAGCAATCATGCCTGTGCGAGGGTCCATTTCCCCTTTAATCGTGACCTCTAGGTGATAGTTGTGGCCGTGACCATTCACACGAGCGCATTTGCCGTAGATTTCGGAGTTTTGCTCCAGGGTCAGGTGAGGTAGCGCTAGACGGTGAGCGGCGCTGAAGTGAGTGCTGATCGTGAGGTAAGCTTCCATTCCGTTTCCTTTGTAGTCGGCCCAGAGTTCAGGATGTTCAAACAGTTGAATATTGGTGATCGGTAGGTGAGGCGCGAGCCGTTGCCAAATCACGCGCGCAATATTTTCCGTGGTCGGCAGCGTTTGCTGAAATTCTGGCAACGCATCATTCAAGTAAGAGAAGTTGAGATGGTTAGTGACTTCTCGCTTGATCACATGCTTCACATCCGACAGATTCAGCACCATGCCGTATTCGTCGAGTTCACCCGCCATCGAGACGTAAAAGACATAGTTATGTCCATGTCCTGGGGCACGGGCGCAGAGACCAAATTTCTCTGTATTTTCCGCTTCGCTCAATTCTGGCAGCCAGTAACGATGGCTTGCTGAGAACTCAGCTCGACGATTGATAATGCATTTCATGGGCAAAGGGGAGGGAGATGGTGTGTTAAGTTCCGTAAACCAGCCTCCTTTCAGAATAAACCAATTTTCTTAAGGATTTTGGCTATTTACTGCTTCTGGAATAGCTTTACTGCTCTAACATTCCCATGGAAAGTAATAAAAGCGATCGCGAAATTTCCTGGGCAATGGGGCAATTTTCTGAGAGATTAAGGGGGCGATCGCAGAGGCTGCCCTGCCACTAAACTAGGGTGAACTGGTTCAGCCAATTCCAGGTAATTAAGACGCACGATCGCAGTGAGCTATGATCAACAATCGGTTCCTTCTTGGGTCTGTTGCATTTGGTGTCAGCTTTGGCCTCAGCTTCTT
>DATNPE010000055.1:0-10947 GCA_036703355.1 Allocoleopsis sp.
TTCTAGCATTCCTGGCATGAGAGCAAATTCGCGTCCCAAGGCGATCGGGGTTTCTAAGATAGAAGTTTGAGATTGCCCAGTCGCTAGATCAGTCCGAATCAGGCGTAAGCGCACTACTGACCTCCAGCCCGATTCAAGGCATAAGCCAGAGCCGCTCGCTGCTCCTGACTCAGTTGGTCAAAACCAAAAGGGGCGATCGCGATCGGCGCTAAATCGGATTTTGTCGAGAGTACAGTTTGGTCATTGGCATTGCGGAGCGAGATTTTGCCTTCTTTGACCTTTACCTTGTAGAGTGATTGTTTTTGCGGCGTTTCAATTTCAAAACCATAGTCTCGCGCTTTAATGCGATAAACAGGTTGATTTTTACCCGTTTCTAATTTGTAATCTCCATCTGCTTGTCGTCGCATGACATAAAGCTCTTGACTTTGGTCAGCGTTTTCCAGCTTCCAATAATTACCTTGCGGTACGACATAGCCTAAGACTTGATCAGCCGCATTCTTAATCTTAATTTTCTGCTGACCATCTACATTGAAGCGAGCTAATTCTTGGTTCGCAGCATTTACTAATTTTGCGCCATCAGGCATGGGCTTGAGCACAAAAGCCTCAGTCCCATTTTCTTGCTTAAATTTAATACTTTCACTGGCTGAAGTAGCAGGTTGACTGGCAGTCGCCACTGTAGTCGCTTGAGGGGAAGAAGAGGCTGTAGGCGGATCAACTGCTTGATTGCAGCCCCAAGTTCCCACTGATAATAGAACCACCAAAGAACCAGTCAAGAAATATCGAACCATATTCATAAAATCAACCGAAACTTATTCAGCTTTCTTAGAAATCACTCTGGCTAAATTCAAAACTTGATACACACTTAAGAACATCATAGCGATCGCTTGGTATAAGCCATCAACCTGCTCAGTTCCCGTCCAAGGTGGTGTTCTCACGACGATGTGAATATCTTTTGCATCAACATCCAAACGCTTCAGCATCACTTCAGGAGGTAGTTGAATGGCTCCTCTGGCTTCATCCCTGAGCACTGGCACTGCACCATAACGCTTAAGGGAGTAGTCTAAATCTAAATTCAATTCCAAGCGCTTCGATTTCGTTTTCGACTTGTATTTCGATTTACCGCTCGATGAGCGCTTCCAACCATATTGAGTTTGAGCTATCTCAGTTACAGTAAATACAAACTGATTGCCATCTAAAAACTCACTGCGCGCTTGGAGCCAAACATCTCGAAAAAAATCAACTTTCCAACCCGAGCGATAGGGATGGGGAGCGGTATGCGTTTGCTTTTCTTTTTGGTTAGGTTGGCTCAAAACCAAGGTGAAATCAATTAGCTCTATCTCACTGATATCTCTGGCCAACATTTGCAAAACTTTCTTAGCAACTTCATAGCGATAGTTGGCAACATTCAAGCGGCTTTGTCTCGCCATTAAAATGCCAAAAATCACAGCCGCGATCGCCAACAAAGGGCACAGAACCACACCAACACCCGGAATAAACACCGAGACGAATGCTGCGATGCCAAAACCAATCAATAAGTTTCGATAACGAGCTTGCTGCTTCTCGGCAACCAAGTCTAAAGCTCTAATTTCTTCGAGATCACGTACTATTTGATCTGTCGTAGCACTAGTTTGATAAATTAAATTTTTTCTTAATTTGGCAAGCTCAACAGCCATAACACAAACCTTAATTAACCCACTCCCGACTCACACCAATCAACCATTCGTAGGGTGCGTTACAACGCACCGCCTCATAGATATCGTTGATAAAACTGCTGAAATATTTTATGTGATGATTATCATTTTTTAATGGATTGATGCGTTGATAACGCATCCTACGGGAAATATTTTCTTTGCAGAAATTCATGTATTGAGCTGATACTAATACATCCCAAAAAGAATAAGAGCCTCTACTCATTACGCATTCTAAACTTGACAAAGCAGACTTCCGAAAAACTCAACAGAATGCAATCTTTGCAGCTTAAAAATTTCTGAGTCGTCAAATTTATTTACTAAAAATCTCCAGAAATTCAGCATAAGCACTGTGTAGTTAAAGCAGATCTCAGTCTTAACTAATCTGAAGTTTGCTCCGATCGCTATGCTCTCCGCCAAGTTCTCTGCTGTTACATTGCTATTTGCGCTAGCCATTCCCCCCACAGCGCTAGTGCTGCCTATTGCTGAGGCGATCGCCCAAACCCCCTCTACCCCAAAACCCGCACCCACAACTCAGAAAACCGAGGCCGACCAGCTACAAAAGCAAGGATTTGCCCAACTTGAAGCGCGAGACTTTGCCGCCGCCGAAAAATCTTGGCAACGAGCACTCCAGTTGTACCGGAGTTTAGGCGATCGCGATGGGGAGTTTCTGCTGCTCTATTCTCTGGGCTTACTGTATTACACCCAGCAGGCGCTTCCCTCTGCCACCCGCTACTACGAAGAAGGGCTAAAACTGGCACGACAATGGGGGGATGCTGAAAAAGAATGGCAAATGCTGGTTGCCCTGGGCAGCACCTATGCCTCGATCGGTGAGAACAAGCAAGCCCTGAGCTACCAGGAACCCGCTCTAGCCCTCGCCCAGAAGCTCAAGGATTTGCCCAAGCAAGCGCAAGCCTTAGAAGCCTTGGTCAAAACCTCGCAAGAACTGGGCGATTTTGCCAAAGTCAAGACTTATCAGCAGCAACAAGCCGCGATCGCCGCTCAACTGCCAAAACCGGATGCTAGTACCCTAGACCCCACCATGCAAGCGCTGAAGGAAGGGCAAGCATTACTCAGCCAAGGCTCTAGAGCGTCGGTGCAGCAAGCGATCGCCAAATTTGAGCAAGCCAGAGCCAGTGCCCAAAAGCGTGGAGAGCGGCAGCAAGAAATCTTGGCGATGCTCGCTTTAGGAGCTGCACAGGACAGCTTGGGCCAGAAGCAGTCAGCCCTAAAGACTTACCAGCAAGCCCTGCCGCTGGCG
Organism: Allocoleopsis sp.; assembly: GCA_036703355.1. Lineage (GTDB taxonomy): Bacteria > Cyanobacteriota > Cyanobacteriia > FACHB-46 > FACHB-46 > Trichocoleus. The sequence goes on from DATNPE010000055.1 coordinate 2,950, forward strand.
CAACAGTTAGGCGATCGCTACATGCAGTCGGCAATTTTTCTGGGCATGGGGCAGGTCCACAATTCCACAGGCCAACTGGAACCCGCCTTAGCCGCTTTCAACCAGGCACTCCCCATTTTGCGAGCCCTGAAAAATCGCCCTGGTGAAGGGACAGTCCTCAACAACATGGGCAACATCTACAGCAAGCTCGGCAACTATGCCCAAGCCCTGAACTACCACCGTCAATCGTTGGCAATCTCTGAGTCCACCGGAGACCATACCCGCCAAAATCGCACGCTCAACAACATGGGCTTGGTGTATAGCAAACTGGGCCAGTATCAATCTGCCTTTGATGCCTTTAACCAAGCACTCGCCAGTCTGAAAGCTGATAGCGATCGCTTTGACCGCGCCACTACCTTGTCCAATCTAGGAACCGTCTATTCCTATGTGGGCCAATCAGACCAAGCCTTAGAGAGCTTTCAACAAGCACTAGCGATCCTCAAAGAAGCAGATGACCCTGGACGAGAAGCCTATGCTTTAGCCAATATTGGCAGCGTCTACTACGACCGCCAGGACTACCAGGTTTCTCTGGACTATTACCAGCGATCGCTGAAGCTCCTCCGCCAAATCCAAGATGCTGAGGGAGAATCCACGGTTCTCAACAACATTGGCTTGATTTACGACGACTTGCAGCAACCCCAAGCCGCTTTACCCTACTACAACCAAGCGTTAGCGATCGCCCAAAAGACCAAAGACCCCGCCGGGGAAGCGACCACACTGGTCAATCTGGGACGGACTCATTACACCCGCCAGGATTACGCCAAAGCTGCTAGCTACCAAGCTAAAGCCGCCACGCTAGCACAGAAAATTGGCAATCAACGCATTGCAGGCTATGCCCTCGGCAACCTTGGTCGCGCTCAATTGGCTGCCAAGCAACTAACAGCCGCAGAAACCAGCCTGCTGGCTAGCGCTGAAGCATGGGAATCTTTGCGAGCCAGTCTAGGCGATGACGATCGCAATAAAATTTCCCTTTTTGAAGAGCAAAGCAGCACCTATCGGCTCTTGCAAAAAGCGTTAGTCGCGCAAAACAAACCAGAAGCAGCGCTAGAAGCCGCCGAGCGCGGTCGAGCCAGAGCGTTTGTGGAACTTTTGGCCGAACGCTTACCTGCTGAAGCTGATACTGTCGCCAAAGTTCAGCCGCCTAACTTGGCCCAAATTCGAGCGATCGCCAAGCAGCACAACACCACCTTGGTCGAGTACTCCGTCATCGATGACGATGAGAGAAACGTCAGCGGTGATGCTCTGCGCGAATCCGAATTATTCATTTGGGTGATTCAACCCAACGGCAAAGTAGACTTTCGCCGAGTAGACTTAAAACCCCTATGGCAAAAGGGAGTCACTCCCAACCCAACCACCCAACCCCTCAAGGAGTTAGTGGCTCGTAGCCGCAGTTCCATCGGAGCCAGAGGGATAGTGTTTCAGGAAAATGCTGCCGCGATCGCTCGCGCCACTGCCAATGTCAACGCCGCTGAAGCTGAAAACCAGCGCTTGCAACAACTGCATCAACTGTTGATCGACCCGATCGCCGATCTACTCCCCAAAAACCCCAACGCTCGCGTCACCTTCATTCCCCAGCAATTTCTCTTCCTCGTCCCGTTTGCCGCCTTACAAGACACTAACGGCAAGTACCTACTCGAAAAACATACTGTTCTGGTGGCTCCCTCCATCCAAGTCCTAGACCTCACCCGCCAACAACGTCAACGCTTACGAGAGGTAAGGTTCAAGCAATCAGATCCCCTTTCATCCTTCATCCCTCCTCCTTCATCCTTAATTGTCGGCAACCCCACCATGCCCAGCATTCGTCCGCAGTTGGGCGAACCTGCCGAGCAACTGCCCAGCTTACCAGGGGCCGAAAAGGAAGCCAAAGCGATCGCTACGCTCCTCGGTACTAAAGCTCTGACTGGGGATCAAGCCACCAAAACCAAAGTTTTGCAACAACTGCCGCAAGCTCAGATCGTTCACCTAGCCACACATGGCTTGCTGGATGACTTTAAAGGGTTGGGCGTGCCGGGAGCGATCGCGTTGGCTCCTTCTGGTCAGGACGATGGTTTGCTGACGGCTAGCGAAATTCTCAATTTGCAGCTCAATGCGGAACTGGTCGTCTTAAGTGCCTGTGACACCGGACAGGGCAGAATTACAGGCGATGGTGTGGTGGGATTGTCCCGCTCTTTGATTTCGGCTGGGGTGCCCAGTGTGATTGTGTCTTTGTGGAAGGTGCCCGACGAACCCACCGCCACCCTCATGACCGAGTTTTATCGGCAACTGCAACGCCAACCGGATAAAGCCCAAGCCCTACGGCAAGCCATGCTAGCCACCAAAGCCAGTTATCCTGACCCGCTCGATTGGGCCGCTTTCATGCTGATGGGCGAGGCTGAATAGATCATGATGAACTCACTTATAAGTCGCCTTTTCAGCATCAGTCTGAGTGCGATCGCTGCCACTGGCTGCTTCGCCTCCCCCACCCTGGCTGCCCCATCTCCAATTACCCAACCTCAAAGTCAACTGCCCAAAGCGATCGCCCGGATTCTCTCAGGTCACGCAGCCGTAGCCATTAGCCCCGATGGCAAACTGGTGGCAGGAGTAAGCCAGGACAAGCAAATTAAGTTGTGGAACTCGCAAACTCAAGCAGAAATCCGCACCTTAGCAGGGCATCCGCTACCCATTTTGGCGATCGCCTTTAGTCCCGATGGCCAAATGCTTGCCAGTGCCAGCCATGACAAAACCATCAAGCTCTGGAGCGTGACTACTGGACAACTACTACAAACCTTGAGCGGGCATACCAGTTGGGTCGAGGCGATCGCCTTCAGCCCTAATGGTCAAGCATTAGTGAGTGGTAGTGGTGACAAAACCATTCGCGTTTGGCGCTTAGCAAGCGTAGGGCAGCAATTTAAGCTAGAGCGGACTCTGACTGGGCACCAAGACTCCATCTATGCCTTAGCGATTAGCGCTGACGGACAAACTTTAGCGAGCAGTAGTTGGGATGTGATCAAGCTGTGGCAACTGCCCAGTGGTCAACCGCTGCGGACTTTGGCAGATCATTCTTTTGGGATTAATGCCTTAGCGATTAGCGCTGATGGCCAAACCCTAGTGAGTGGGAATGGCGATCGCACGATCAAAGTTTGGAATTTACCAGCAGGTCGCGTGCGCCAAACCTTGACCAGTCATCAAGCCGCAATTAGCTCATTAGTGCTCAGCCGCAATGGTCAAACCTTGATCAGCGGTAGCAGCGATAACACGATTAAGTTATGGCAGTTAACGACTGGACAGCTCACCCAAACGCTACCTCGACAATCTAGCAGCATTGAGGCGATCGCCCTGAGCTCCAATGGTCAAACGTTAGTCAGCGGCAGTTGGGGCGACATTATCAAGCTTTGGGATCTCCGTACAGGTCATGATGTCACCCTCAGTGCCCCCACCCCCAAGAAGCAACACCAAGCTCTGAGCATCCCATAATTACGACTTCAACTGGTTGGGAAAGCGGTGAAAATGGCTGAGATTGACCAGTGTTCACCCAAATAGGCGAAGCGAAATTCCCTCAAAACAGACCCTAATACTTTAAGAAGTAGAGTTTTGGTCCCCCAGTTAGGCTCAGTTCGGCTGTCTAGATTTGGGGTATCCTCCGCTTCCCTCTGGGTGCCATGCATCGGTTAAGGTTTTACCAGTACTTCGGTTCTGCTTTGTACAGCTTTCTAGCGACTGCTCTTGAATGACTGCGTTTTGCTCACAACCTTGATCTTGAGGTTGAACCAATGCAGTTAGATACGTGTTCAGCGATCCCATTCATCAGCCGCCCTCCCTCAGCCCATGACCTTGAAAAATCGTTTGCGATCTCCCCGTCTAGGGGTAACCTTGTGGCTAGTCGCCTTAGTTCTGGCCGAAGTTTTCCCGCCCCAACCCAGCCATGCAGGTGAGGTTCCAGACGGCAAAGCCCTGCCCATCCTTGCTGCCCCAGATGATACAGGTACGCTCGTCACCCCAGACGGTAGTCGCTTTGATATTAGTGGCGGTCAGCGATCGCCAGATGGCGCGAATCTATTCCACAGTTTTAGTCAGTTCATTCTGGAAACAGGCTACACGGCCAATTTCCTTGCTGATCCCGCCACACAAAATATCTTGGCCAGGGTGGTCGGTGGCAATTTGTCGGCAATTGATGGCTTAATTCAAGTCACAGGCGGCAACCCCAATTTATATCTAATGAATCCCGCTGGGATTGTGTTCGGTGCCAATGCTAGTCTCAGTGTCCCTGGCTCTTTCACCGCCACCACCGCTAACGGCTTGGGTTTTGGCAAAGAATGGTTCCATGCTTCTGGCCCCAACAATTACGCAGGCTTAGTCGGGACACCCGATTTGTTTGCCTTCAGCATGAGCCAACCCGCAGGCATTATCAACACAGGAAATCTGGAAGTTGCTACTGGACAGAGCCTAACGTTGCTCGGTGGCACCGTGGTCAGCACCGGGCAGCTCACAGCTCCAGAGGGACACATTACCGTGGCGGCAGTTCCGGGCAATAGTTTGGTACGCCTCAGGCCAGCCGCAAGCCTGATGACTCTGGAGATTCAAGCGATCGCTCCTGATATCGCTCAACCGAACTCCTGGGACTTCCCGATTGTGGATCTTCCCGATCTCCTCACAGGTGGGCTCGGCAAAAATGCCACGAATATCAGCACTAACCCAGAGGGGCAGTTGGTTTTATCTGGATCTGGCCTCACCGTTTCACCAGGAGAGGTGGTGGTGCAAAATGCTGAAGCTCGCAGTGCCACGCTCTGGTCGGCTAGCAGTGTGACGCTGGGTAATACATCGCTGCCGCTGCCTGACAAAGGCGTGAATGATAGTCTTGGCAATCCCTTAAGCATTCAAGCTGACGGCAATACCTATCTCATTACTAGCCCTACTGGCAATTCCTTCTACATCAAAGGCAACATCGAAGTTCTCTTCGGCCCTGGTGATAAAGGAGAAAACTCTAAGACCGATGGCAAAGTTTCTCCAAAACCGCTACCAGACATTGGCATTACTTTCCCAATTGATGAAGAGATGGGCATTACATTTCCCCCACTCGGACCAGAAATTGACCTGCCCCCCATTCCAGAAGTCTCAGAAGGTAGCCTGCCCGCTATTCCAGAAGTTCCAGGAGCACTTCCACCACTTCCTGAGGAGAAGCGAAATCTACTACCGGGACCAGCATCTCCTGAGCTAGGCCCATCTGAAGGTATAGACTTACCAGCAGCAGGAGTTTCTCCCGGTCCTTTACCTGAACCCTCAAGTGGAATTCCACCCTCGCCTCGGCCTGAAACAGGCATAGAAGCAACTACAGGAGTACCACCTTCACCTCCCCCGGAAGTTCCCAGCGCAATGCCTGGAGCTGCACCACAACCTAAAACAGGCACAACACGGCGGCAGGAAATTGCTTTAAGTAGCGATCGCCCCCGTTCCACTCCCACCGTGAGATCTGCGGAGCGGGCACAACGAATTGCGATCGCGACGAGTACTCAAGACTGCTTGCAAGTTGGGCAAGTTCTTGAGAATCAGGGCACGACTTACCGCGTCATCACTGATCAAGGGCGGGTGATTCAGTGCTACCAGCAGCAGCTTGCTTTAGCACAGCAGCAAAACCAACCCCAGCAACAGCGACAAACGTTGCATAACTTAGGCAGCATCTATTTTGTAGTGGGCAACTACGCCCAGTCGATTCAGCGCTATCAGCAGAGTTTAGCGATCGCCCAGCAACTGCAAAACCGAGCCGGCGAAGCGGAAGCATTGAGCGGCTTAGGGGCGGCATATAGTGCTGTTGGCAACTACCCAAAAGCGATTCAATACTACGAGCAAAGCCTAGCCATTAGTCGCACTCTGGACGCTCCAGAACTGCAAGGCATGACCCTACGCAACTTAGGGATCGCTTATCTGGCTCAAGACAATATCGCCAAAGCATTGGAGTATCCGCAACAAAGTTTAGCGATCGCCGAAAAAGCTCAAGACCGCCGGGGCATTGGGCAGTCGTTGGGTAACTTAGGGCTGGTTTACTTTACCAAAGGGGATCACGCCAAAGCAATTGAGCATCTGGAGCAACAATTGGCGATCGCGCGCGAGTTGAAAGACCGCTTAGCCGAAGGGCGAGCCTTGGGCAATTTGGGGCTGGCTTACTACGGCTTGGAAGACTACCAGCAAGCGGCGGACTATCAACAGCAAAGTTTGGCGATCGCTCAGCAGTTGCAAGACCGCCCTGGTGAAGGCCATGCCTTAAACAATTTAGGCGACGCTTGGTTACGTCTGGGCAAATTAGCCGAAGCGGAGCAAGCACTGTTTGCAGGCATTAAAGTTTGGGAGTCGCTACGGGCACAACTGGATCACAACGATGATGCGACGAAGATCTCCATCTTTGAGACTCAAGCGACAACTTACAGCACACTACAAGAAGTTTTGATTGCCCAGAACAAGGCACAGGCGGCGTTAGAAGTGGCAGAACGCGGTCGAGCGAGGGCTTTTGTGGAATTGTTGGCAAAGCAGTTGCCGACTCAGAGCAGCAAAAGTTTGGCAAGTGCCTCTCATTTAGAACCGCCTAGCATTGCCCAAATTCAAAAAATTGCCCGTCAGCAGAATGCCACTCTAGTTGAATATTCGATTATTCAAGAAGCCTTCCAGGTCGAGGGACAACGACAAATTCAGGACAAGGCTCTCTACATTTGGGTCGTGCAACCGTCCGGTGAAATCGCCTTTCGTCAGGTGGATCTCAAACCGTTATGGCAAGCGCAAAAAACTTCTTTAGATGATTTGGTTGCCAGCACCAGAGCCTCGATTGGGATTGAGGGACGAGGGCTGGTGTTTAATCAAACGACTGAGGTGGTCGCCAGTGCGTTGGATCGGCTCCAACGTTACCAGGCACAACAGTCACAGCTGAAGCAACTGCATCAATTGCTGATTCAGCCGATCGTGGATCTGTTACCCACTGATCCTCAAGCCCGTGTCGTTTTTATTCCTCAAGGTTCTCTCTTTCTGGCTCCGTTTCCTGCGTTACAGGATGCCGCTGGCAAGTACCTGATCGAAAAACATACGATGCTGACGGCCCCAGCAATTCAGGTGTTGGCCCTCACCCACCAACAGCGGCAACGCCAAGAAATTGCACAGCCGCCACAACCTCTACAAGTTGCCGCGACAACCCTGCCGCGATCGCCCCAGAATGCCCTAATTGTGGGCAACCCCACGATGCCTAACTTGCCGAGTGACAATGGGGAGCGATCGCAACAACTCTACAGCCTGCCAGGAGCTGAGCGGGAAGCCAAAATGATTGCTTCGTTACTGAACACGGAGGCGATTACAGGCAGTGCGGCGACGAAGGCGGCAGTCATGGCGCAGATGGGTAAGGCTCGAATTATTCACTTGGCGACTCACGGTTTGCTGGATGATTTCCGGGGGTTAGGCATTCCGGGGGCGATCGCGTTAGCGCCTGCGGGTCAGGATGATGGCTTGCTGACGGCAAGTGATATTCTGGGCCTGAAGCTGAATGCCGAGTTGGTGGTGCTGAGTGCTTGCGGGACGGGGCGCGGCAAGATTACCGGAGATGGGGTGGTGGGCTTGTCGCGATCGCTGATTTCGGCGGGGGCACCCAGTGTGGTGGTGTCTTTGTGGCAGGTGCCCGATCATCCAACGGCGGCTCTGATGACGGAGTTTTATCAAAATTTGCAGCGTCAACCGGATAAGGCGCAGGCGTTACGGCAGGCGATGTTGGCGACTTTGAAGCAGTATCCAGACCCTAGGGATTGGGCGGCGTTTACTTTGATTGGTGAGGCGGAGTGACAAATTTGTTACTTATGGGTTGAAGTTCTACGGAGTAGGGCAGGATTGAGGTGAAGTTTTTTGGGGTACTTCTCGGTATTTTTGACTCGATTTGAGTCTTTGAGAACCGAGCCATTGGGGGCACTCGCCCCCAAACCCCCGCTGAGGGACGGTTGCGTCCCCCAGACCCCC
>DATNPE010000056.1:0-7411 GCA_036703355.1 Allocoleopsis sp.
TTCACTTGTTCTGGTGCTTCATCATGGAGGCAATGACCTGCATTATCGATTTCTACGAACTTTAGGTTGGGGTTGTAGCTAATAAACTGCCGCGCCAAACTGTAGGGAATCATGCGGTCTTGCTTGCCCCACATCAGCAGCATAGGAATTTGCAGCGTTGGCAGCACCGACTTGACACTAGGACCAAACTTGGTGCTGGTCATGGCTTTAAGGATGGCACAAAAGGCTTGAGCAGAACCACGATCCTGAGCAGGCCCAGTCAGAATATCGACTAGTTCATCCGTGACTGCTTCTGGGTTGGCGTAGGCGATTCTGGCCCAAGGGCGCACTACTTGGGGTCGCCGCACGACCCGAAAGATGGTTTTGAGCAGGATTGGAGAGGCGAAAAGGTTTTCCAGCGTGGCGATCGCGGGTCGGAGAAACTGAGGAATTGCTTCTTCGCGCACCGAAGGGTCGGGTAAACTGAGCATGGCAATCCCGGCGACCATATCCGGGTGGGTGGCGGCAGCTGCCATACAGATCAGCGAGCCGATGGAGTTACCAATCAGCACCACTGGCTGACGAATAAAGGTTTTCCAGAAGTCGTAAACCTGCTCGACCCAGAAGGCGGCGTTGTAGTTGGCGTTGGCTTTCTCGGATGCACCAAACCCCAACATATCGAGGGCATAAACGGTATGAGATTGACTCAGCACTTCTAAGTTTTGTCGCCAGTGCCCAATGGATGCGCCAAACCCATGCAGCAAGATGATAGGGGTGTTGCTAGTAGCTCCCTGTGCTGCCCGTATATAGGTGTAGCGAGTTTGCCACCCCCGCCAAACCCAATCTCGCTGATTTCCTACCCGCTGATGCCAAGGCAAAGAAGTTGTCACACTGACCTCAAAAGTTGCTCCTAAAGCCTATGCTAAGCCAAAATTTTGGTTACTTGGGGGGGTGAGGCATGGAAGGAGCCGTACGGGAAGCATCGCAATAACAATCTAACTGGAAACAATAATTTCTATGGTGAACAATCATGAAAAATATTTGGACTGTACGTTTTGACGTTAGAAATTTTGCAAGTGCCAGCTTGGTAGAACAAGATGAAGGCGAGGGGATACTAGACATTGCTGAATTCTGTCCTGACTGGCCAGACTTTGAAGGGCAAAGAATTGGAAAGGCATGGAAAATGTTTAGGGCAGAGCTTGATCCAGAAAAACAAATTGGCAACTTTACCGATATTGATCCAGGAGTTCTAATTTGTGATGCCTTTGCTCACTCAAAAATTGGGGAGGCAATAGCTGAAGAAGTAGAAGTCTTACCCATTCAAGTTGATAAGTTAGAAATGAACGTACTAAACGTTATCAATACCATTGATTGTCTTGATGAAAGTAGAAGTGATATTGAGTATTTTTCGGACGGAGGAGTGGCAAGCATCAAGCGGTATAGTCTTGATACAAATTTATTAACAGATGTAATGCTGTTCAAGATTCCGCAGTTCAGTCGAACAGAAATTTATGCAAGTAACACTTTCCGAGATCTAGTTCTTAACACCAGCCTAACTGGTCTTAATTTTCAAAATATTTTTTGTTCCTAGTACGATCGCCGTTAAACCAATACTGTTTTTAGATTTAGCTTCCTACTTACAATTGAAATTAGAGCCAGTTGGCAGTTTGAGAGATAAATCAATGGTACAAACACCATCCAAACCTCTGACATTAGAGGAGTTTTTGCAACAGCCTGAAACTAAGCCTGCTAGTGAATACATTGAGGGTCAAATCATTCAAAAACCTATGCCTCAAGGGAAACATAGTTCAATTCAAGGTGAATTGGTACCTGCCATCAATGCCGTTATTAAGCCTCAGCGCTTGGGTCGCGCCTTTCCTGAACTACGTTGTACTTTTGGCGATCGCTCAACAGTTCCTGATATTTCTGTCTTTACTTGGCAAAGAATTCCTCGTGATCAGAATGGAGAGGTTGCAAATAGTTTTGCGATCGCTCCAGATTGGACGATTGAAATTCTCTCCCCTGACCAAAACCAAACTAGAGTCACTAAAAACATTTTGCACTGCTTAAAGCATGGTGCTCAGATGGGTTGGTTGATTGACCCCGATGAGCAGACAGTATTTGTCTACCTTCCCGAAGAGCGAATTCAGGTCTTTGATGAGTCAGAGAGCCTGCTTCCTGTACCTAGTTTTGTAGCAGGGTTAAATCTGACTGTAGGAGATTTGTTTGCTTGGTTGCTGGAGTGAAGATCTACTTTTTCTGGTCTGACAAAAATGACAGCGGGTTGCTCATGTTAGCTGCGAAGCCGAGAATACCGCGATCGCGATGCTCATACAGTAATTCTCCTTGGGCGTTAAAGAGAAAAGTGCCTCCCCGTTGTGTCATGTGAGAAGCGTCAGGGACATAGGTTTTCCAATTGCTCAGCACTTCGGTCATGTTTCGCAGTCGTAAAGTTGCGAGTTCAAAGGGACGTTGAAAACCTTTGCCACCTGCCAGCTTGAAGAACGAACCTTTAAAGGAAGGCAACGGTTTAGCTTCTATAGTCTCTTCATCGGCAATCAACTGTGGAGCGCTGCGATCGCCCCGGTAGCCGCGAAAGACTTCCGCTAAGGTGCCAGGGCTACCAATACCAGCACACATCAGCATTAAGTTTAGCCAAGCATTCTGGCCTGGGGAGAGGCTAGGAACCTTGAGCGAGAGACCAGAGTAAAGGCCGAGTTCACGGTGAAGTTCTGCGGTGGGATCGACAAACAAACAATTTGCTGGGAAACCTGTGAAGTCGCAGAATTTTTGACCCGACGCGCGATCGCCGATCCCAACAGCTCGGATGGCGATGTTTTGGAATTGCAGTTGGTTCGCTTCTCGTTGCAGCCACCAGGCGTATTCCAGACTGTCAAAATCTCCCAACTGAGGCCAAACTAAGACTAAGAGCTTGGCAACATTACAATCGCCGAGAATCGGGGCGATCGCGCCATCGCTCACCCGTTGCCGCTGCGTCTGACTGAGGATTCTGTAAGCATCCATGAGCAGTAAAATTCCCTTATTCCAATAGCCAATCAAATAAGTTTTTTACCGTAAGTTGAAAGGCAGCGGCAAATTCTGGGACAGGGAGTTGCGCCTCTGGTTCGTCGTAAACGGTAGTCGCTTGATCAGGTCGGTAAACAAAGACTGATTGCTCTGCTGGATCGATTAACCAGCCCATTTGAGTTTCGTGTTTTAGGCAATCCAAAATCTTTTTGGTAACTTTGGTTTGGCTTTGATCCGGAGACAAAATCTCAATCATCCAATCAGGCGTGATCGGAAAAACGTTGGCGACTGCACCATTTTCTTGGCGAGGAATTCTGGACCAGAGAAATACAGAGATGTCTAGTACGATGGAGCGACCTCCGTAGGTGCAGCGGAGTTCTGAGAACGCTCGGGCAATGCGTTGCGATCGCAGTGTCGCATTGATGGCAGCGGCTAGCTCGGTTTGAATGGCACTGTGTTCTCCCTGAGGCATTGGTTTCTGGATAATCTGACGGTCAACATACTCACTCGCAGGCTTAGTCTCTGGCAGATTCAGAAACTCTTCTAGGGTCAGGGTTTGAGCAGGTGTCTGTAGCATTCAGTTTACCGTTGCATCAGCGACACAGCGTTTACTTGTCATTTTACAAGGGTGATTACGGCTGGCTTTGATGGGAGTCTCCCAGCAAGCTGGAGCTATCAAGAAAGCCAATCGGTGCTATCACAGGAGCTGAGCAATCCTGCTTACTGTTGGGGCTGGTTTTCCCGTACAATAGCACTCAGCAATAAGCAAGATCGCGAGCAAGTCAGGGGTGAGGGATCAACGCGATCGCCTGCTTGGTAGGCTATAAAAAATCCAGTTAATTCAAGTCAGATAAGGTGTCGGCTTATGAGCACAACAGAGACTTCTAACACGAGCAAGAGCAAAGCCAAGAGCGATCAGGCAACGACTCTAGAGCCTACAGATAAAGCCGCAACCGGAAGCATCAAAAAGTCTCAAAACTCCGAATTAGCGCTTCACGCCTATCATCCTAGCCCTCTGCCCAACAACCGCCCCATCGCCCACAGTGACTTGAGAATCGCCCATGTCGGTTCTTTGCCTGGAGGTCGCCCGATTTTTGAAAGCGACCTGCAAGTGGTTGAATATGGCAGCTTTTACAAAAATCGTCCGGTTTTTGCCAGCACTCTAGAGATTGCAGATTCAGATTCCTTACCTGGCCATCGCCCCATTGCAGTTAGCAAACTGGAAATTTCAGCGTTGGATTCTCTCCCCAATCACCGCCCTATTATGGTGAGCCAATATGAAGGAGAGGAAGACGTAATGGGCTTTATCGATTAAACTCGTGACAGCAAGTTTGTGTTCCAGACAATTCCGCAGGGGTTATTGGTTGAGCCTCCTGCGGAATTTTTTATCTTTTTATTTCAGCAAAACCATTGGGTGATTTTAGCTAGCAGCGTTAGCAACCAATGGGACACCAGTAAGAATAGTCGTCGGTGATTTCACCTTCTGAGACAGTTTACGGAATGAGGAATTCATGCGATCGCAGGTGTTTCTCTCGGTTGTAGGCGATCGCGTTTCTAAAATTCCCAGGATGGAAAAGCAATGACTCTTGAGTTAGCAACGATATTGCAATTCATCGAAAAAATCGAGCGAGACAATGCGGGTCAGTCGGTCTATGCGATCGCTAATAAACTGCGGGGCTACACTAAGCCTAGCTACACCACGCCGATGTGGAGTACAGCTACAGGCTATAAGCAGCCCTACATTGAAGGCGAGTTTAAGGGCAAGCTGAACCAAGAATTGCTGCTCAGTGGCGAGAAAACGGACTTTGGGCATTTCATCGCCGCACTTTCCGATCAAACTAATCAACCGGGAGTGCGCTGGTCCGATTTCACCAGTTGGACGGCGGATCACACTTCTTGGGCAGGCGACATAGGCTCCGCGATCGCTACCTTTTACGCCCAGGGCAGCAACCCAAAAATTCCTACAGTCTCGGAAGCCCTGAATCGTTATGCCTCTGATTCAGACTACGCAGCAAATATTGCCGCTTATGTAGTTGGGGCGATGCTGAATTCTGGTAAACAAGCTGTGATTTCTCAAGCGATCGCACAGTATGAGGCTCAGCCTAATACCGAGAATGTCAGATGGTTTCTGCGAGAACGGTTTAAGGGGGCGATCGCAGCCAATCAACTGAGAAATCCAGCGGCAGTGGAAGCAGAAATTCGACGGGCCATCTCCGCCTATATTCGCTTGTCGCCGGATTCTGGTTTGTTTAAGTCAGTGAAGAATTTGTTGAAGTTAGACCCACAAATACAACGCGAAGATTTTCAACATCCGAATGCGGCTGAGTTGCTCCAGGGGTCACTGCACTTTATGACTTATTTAGTTAAGAAATCTGGACTAGAACCCTTGAAATTTAAGCCTTATCAACTACCTCAGGTGCCCTGGTTAGGGACAGTGAATTATGAAGTGAAGGTGCCGTTTGTTTGAGCGATCGCTCCTAGCTCATTCTTCGCGTCCTTAGCGTCTTGGCGGTGCAGCATGGCAGAATTTAGTAGTGTTAAGCATCTGTTCTGATTAATTTATTTAGTCTGCCCTTCATGACCGCAACTATCCCGACCCTCGCCAGCCAGTACGACCCCTCCACAACCGAATCTAAGTGGCAACAAGCTTGGGAGCAAAACCAAGTCTTTAAGGCTGACCCCAATCATGGTGGAGAGCCTTACTGCGTGGTGATTCCGCCGCCCAACGTCACGGGTAGCTTGCACATGGGGCACGCCTTTGAGAGCGCCCTGATCGATACCTTGGTGCGCTACCACCGGATGCTAGGCCGCAACACCCTCTGGCTTCCTGGTACTGATCACGCCAGTATTGCCGTGCAGACAATTCTAGAGAAACAAATTAAAGCGGAAGGCAAAACTCGCTACGACCTGGGCCGTGAACAGTTTCTAGAGCGGGCTTGGCAGTGGAAAGCTGAATCTGGCGGCACGATCGTTAACCAGTTGCGGCGCTTGGGGGTGTCGGTCGATTGGTCGCGGGAACGCTTCACGATGGATGAAAGGCTGTCGCGTGCGGTGCTGACGGCATTTGTGCAGCTTTACGAAGAAGGGCTGATTTATCGCGGTCAGTATTTAGTCAACTGGTGTCCTGCCACTCAGTCAGCCGTGTCTGACCTGGAAGTGGAACCCCAAGAAGTGAATGGGCATCTCTGGCACTTCCGCTATCCGCTCTCCGATGGTTCTGGTTATGTGGAAGTGGCGACCACTCGCCCGGAGACGATGCTGGGCGATACAGCGGTGGCGGTGAACCCCAACGACGATCGCTACAAGCATTTGATTGGCAAAACTCTCACCTTGCCGATCATGAATCGGGAAATTCCGATTATTGGCGATGAGTACGTCGATGCCAGCTTTGGGACAGGTTGCGTTAAAGTCACTCCTGCCCACGACCCCAATGACTTTGAGATGGGCAAGCGCCACAACCTGCCGTTCATCAACATCATGAACAAAGATGGCTCAATGAACGAGAATGCAGGGCCATTCCAGGGACAAGACCGCTTTGTGGCTCGCAAGAATGTGGTGGCGCGGCTAGAGGCAGATGGTGTTTTGGTGAAAGTCGAGGACTACAAGCACTCTGTACCCTATAGCGATCGCGGCAAAGTTCCGGTAGAGCCGCTACTCTCAACTCAGTGGTTTGTCAAAATCAAACCCATGTCCGAGCGAGCCTTGGAGTTTCTCGACCAAAAACAAGAGCCTGTCTTCGTGCCCGATCGCTGGACGAAAGTATACCGCGACTGGTTGGTGAGCTTGCGCGATTGGTGTATCTCGCGGCAACTGTGGTGGGGGCATCAAATACCTGCTTGGTATGCGGTGAGTGAAACCAATAGCGAGATTACGGACAATACGCCGTTTGTCGTGGCTCATAGCGAAACAGAAGCTAGAGAAAAGGCGATCGCGAAATTTGGCGCGGATGTGCAACTGGTGCAAGATCCGGATGTGCTGGATACTTGGTTCTCGTCTGGTTTGTGGCCGTTCTCCACATTGGGCTGGCCTGAGCAGACCGCAGATTTGCAGCGCTACTATCCCACCACCACGCTGGTGACTGGATTTGACATCATCTTCTTCTGGGTAGCCCGGATGACGATGATGGCAGGGCACTTCACCGGACAGATGCCGTTTGAGACGGTCTACATCCACGGTTTGGTGCGGGATGAGAACAACAAGAAGATGTCGAAGTCAGCCAACAATGGCATCGACCCGCTGTTGCTGATCAACAAGTACGGCACTGATGCCCTGCGCTATACCCTGGTGCGGGAAGTGGTGGGTGCAGGCCAAGATATCCGCCTGGAGTACAACCGTAAAACCGATGAATCCGCCTCGGTGGAAGCGTCGCGCAACTTCACCAACAAACTGTGGAATGCCTCTCGGT
>DATNPE010000057.1:0-6875 GCA_036703355.1 Allocoleopsis sp.
AACCCATGTGCCATTGAGAGTAGTGGTGGCAAATTCTCAGGAATTTCTAACTGCAAGCTTTGTTGACGCTGTTGGGCTCGTGCTTGGAATGGTTCTACGATCGCGGGTAACCAGTTTTGCAGGCGTAAACTTTGCAGCTCAACGGCAACTGCACCTGCCTCTAACCGCTGAAAATCTAGTAGATCATTGATCAAGTCAATTTCGCGATCGCACTCACGGCCCAAAATTTGCAGATAGCGATCGCGTTGCTCGGGTTGCTGAGCTACCCTCAACATCTGGATTGCCATTTTGATGTTGGTCATGGGAGTTCGCAACTCGTGCGAGACCGTGGATAGAAACTCATCTTTGGCTCGATTCGCTGTTTCGGCTTCAGCTCGGGCGGCTTCGGCTTGAAATGCAGCGGCTTCAGCAGCTCGACGGGCTTGAGCGTTAGATAAAGCTGCCGCCGTGAAGTCTGCCAAGCTCGTCATGACCCGCACATCTTCAGCATCAAAGTGACGTTGCTCGTCATGGGAGACAATCCAAATTGTGCCTAGAGGTTGCCCCTGAGCGAGGAGTGGAATCACCAAGCCTTCTACAATCGTGGGTTTTGCTTGCTGGAAATAGGTGAAGTAGCGTTCTGGATAAAAGTAAAGTTGAGGCGCACCTCGGTCTAGGCAAGTGCCGCAAGGGCTGAAGTTTCGGGGCGTAAATCCTTGCTCGTAAGCGGCTAAGTCTCCTGCTAAACAGACCCAGCGAAAAATCACTTCGCCAGTTTCGCTCGTCTCTAGCAAACTCACGCCTGCTGTCCCCGCTTGACACAGGTCTAAAGCCATTTGCACCAGTTGCCGCAGCATTGTGGCAGGCTGATCGGCCATTTGTCTAGCGAGGGTATGTAAAGCGGTATTCTCTGCTTGGAAGTTTGGCGATCGCGAGACTCGACCCGACAACTTGTGCGTCATCAGAACATCTTCTAGAGCAATTTGCCTGGAGGATAGAGAGGTCATAACGCACTGCGATGAACAGGGTGAAGAGATGTTGAAATTAGTTCACCCTTAAACTCCAGTTTGCCCTAACCACTACCGCTACCTGCGATTTGATAAATGTCTTATCTTTCCGGTTATTTCTACGAAGATGGTATAAGTTCACCTAATATGACG
The DNA here is from genome assembly GCA_036703355.1 of Allocoleopsis sp. GTDB lineage: Bacteria > Cyanobacteriota > Cyanobacteriia > FACHB-46 > FACHB-46 > Trichocoleus. The sequence goes on from DATNPE010000057.1 coordinate 1,140, forward strand.
TTTTATCTTTCCGATTATTTCTACGAAGACGGCATGAGTTCGCCTAAGATTTTGAACTTGATGTGGTTGATGGATAAATCTCCGAGGGAAATGTCAAAAGATTCACCAATGGGTGCACCTTGAACTTTCACATTTTCAAACGAGACTTCCTTCGCCATTTCAGCGTGATACCAGGACAAGCCCATAAAGAACCGAGTTGGATAGGGACCGCGATCGACCACATCATCCGGGTTAGATTCCATAGGTAGCCAGCCAAATCCGGGAATATAGAACTCAATCCAAACGTGATTGAAATCGGGTTCTAAAGGGACGAATTGCCGCTCGGCATAGGGTGGGCACTTATAGCGACCGACAGTGCGGCAAGCAATGCCATTCAATCGTGCTAATGCCAGAATTAAACCCACATATTCACCACAGGAGCCGATGCCTCGCTCTAAGACGACATCGGGGGTGTCGATATGCGGTTTGATGCCGTAGGACAGGCGATCGTAGACATAATTGCGAATTCTAAGAATTTGTCGCAGCAGATTGGTTTCGGTGCCGATTGCATCTTGAGCCGCCCAGCGAATGGTTGGGGTATCCATTGCCAACTCGTCGTCATCCACTAAGTAGCGAGTTTGAAACTCTGGTGACAGCGCTGGGGCATTCTCGACTTCGCGAGGAGACAACTGATACTTAATGCTCCAAACTTCTAAAAGTGCTTTCCAGCCGAATAGCCTTCGCTCTCCAGGCTTTAGTGCCTCAAATTTGAAGAGTGCGACTCGTTGTCCATTGTGCAGTTCCTCAGTAAACGGCAGCCCGATCGCTTCCACTTGGCGTACCTTTTGCCGATTGGTTTCTGCGGGTAGGGCAATCCGCCACTCTACATTCTCTAAATGCACTTCTTCAAGCGGTTGCAACTCTTCCACATAGGACATTTCAATCAAGTAGCCATTGGAGAGGGCGTAGCGCTCGTCTTCGTAATAGTGGAAATATAACGGATGAATGAAGGTGCGATCGCGAATGGCTAGCTCATGGGACGGGTCAGCATTGGGATTATCCCGAATGTAGGGTTCCTCTCCCGCATAGGCCACGTAGAGGATATCCTGACCACTTACCGGATGCCGATGAAACGCTAAGCCTGTCGGTTGCTCGAAGGGGGTCAACACACTAAAGCGAATCTCTCCGGTGCCGCGATCGAGACAGTAAACCGTCTGCTCAATGCGATCGCTCACCCACAACTCTTCGTCACGTACCGTTAAATGTTCAGTCCCCACTCCCGGCGTGGGAAAGCGGGTAATTTGTCGGCCTGTGGCTGCTTCAAAAATCACGATGTAGCCAAGTTTCTGGGAGCTGACATAAACCGTTGATTTCCAAACCGCAATCCCATCTGCTGGATAGGCCAAGGTTACAAAGTGCTTTGGCGTGAAATCGTTCAGGGTGCAGTAGTAGACGCTATGGTCGCGCGTGAACCAAATTTTGTCTCCTTGCACTGCTAAACCCGTCGCATCTAGCCAGTCTTCTGTGTGATGTGGATTGAGGATGCGAGTATCGCCATTAGTGACAGTGACTTGAAGCAGGTACCCTCGAATCGTATCTACCGCAATCAAAGTGTCTTCCCAAACGCTCAGGCCCTGGAGTGCATAAGTGCCGAAAGGCCGAATGGTGCTTAACCACGGGTCAAGTTGCCCAATAGCAGCAGGGAATGATTGAGCAGAGGGGGGCGGTTCAAGGGGCATAGTTGCAGGTTTCCAGCACTGGCTCCCTCATAATAAACAAAACCCTTTGGAGGTAACCGTATCCAGAGACTACTCTCTGAGGGGAATTTGGGATCTCGTACCCCAGATACTTGTGATTCCACGGCAACTCAGTCAGGATTGGCTTATGACCACAAGGTACCTAATTCCTCAGGTTGTTGAGCTTGATTGAGTATCTGTTACCTTCAATTTATCTTTAGCTATCTATGAATCAGCGGGCGTTACTACTTGTGAATCGGCAGGCTCGTCGGGGCCAAGAAGCTTTGACTCAAGCCATTGAGAGCTTGCAAGCCAGGGGCCTAGACTTGCTAGAAGAATCAACCGCTGAGCCTGAACAACTGTCTGATTTGATTCGGAAGTATCGCGATCGCGTAGATTTGGTGATTGTGGGTGGCGGAGATGGCACCCTCAACGCCGTGACCGAAGGATTGGTTGACACCCAACTACCCCTAGGAATTTTGCCTTTAGGCACCGCCAACGACTTGGCCCGCACCCTCTGTATCCCTACTGATTTGACTAGAGCGTGCGAAATTATTGCTCAAGGCGACGTGCAACGCATCGATCTGGGCTGGGTCAACGGCAAATACTTTTTTAATGTGGCGAGTTTGGGTTTGAGCGTGCAAATCACTCAGCAACTGACCAAGGAAGTCAAGCGGCGTTGGGGAGTGTTTGCTTATGTCGCGACAGCCATTCGCGTCATTGGACAATCTCGACCCTTTTGGGCAGAAATTCATGATCGAGGAAACGTAACTCAGGTAAGAACGGTGCAAATTGCGGTGGGGAATGGCCGCCATTATGGAGGTGGCATGACTGTCGTGCCAGATGCCACGATTGATGACGATCGCCTCGATTTGTACAGTTTAGAACTTCAGAGATGGTGGCAAATTATTCCGCTCCTCCCTGCCATGCAACAGGGACAGCACATCAAGTCACCCAAGGTGCGGGCATTGGCTGGCAAAGAATTTACCATTCGTACGCGCAGACCTCGCCCCATTAATACAGATGGCGAGATTACCACCTATACGCCCGCTACTTTTCGGGTTGTTCCCAAGGCGCTGTCAGTTTTGGTTCCCAAACCTCACTCCCCGCTAGGGTGAACCAGGAGCGTGATGCTGTCACTTGAGACAAAGGGCGATCGCTCGGTATTTGGTCTGGCAGATCCAGGTCTGACCATCTGAGAGGGTGCTGATGCAGGGTTAATTCTGGCATACCTAAGCCGTATCCCTGGCCAAAATCTACCCCTAGTTCGCGGCAGAATTCAATATCAGCGGTATCTTCTAGACCTTCTGCTAACACAAAAATGCCTAACTCATGGGCAGAATGTAGCAAGCTCTTCATTAAAACCTGCTGGAGGGGATGCCGACTACAACCATGTACCAATTGACGATCGAGCTTAATTAAGTCGGGATAGAACCCGGTGAAGTAATGGTCAAATGCCACATTGCCGCAGAGATCATCGATCGCAATGCCAAATCCCTGCTCGCGAATCCAGGGAATGATGTCATTGATTTCTGGGCAGTTGCGTAAAGCTTCGACTTCGGTCAATTCAAAAACGATTTGTTGTGGTTGTAGCCCTAAGTCAAATACTTGTTGAAAGTTTTGGGCGAGGGCTTGAGGGTTTTGAATAATGGCATTGGGCAGCACATTGATGAAGAAGGTTTGATCCGTTTTGAGATCCGCGATCGCTTCTAAACAAGTTCTGCGTGCCAGTTCATCAAACTCGTGGACACACTGACTGGAGAGCGCTGCATCAACCAACTGTTTACCACTAAAGGCAGCACCATCTTTGCCTGTAGCTCTGGCTAAACATTCGTGAGCAACCACCTCACCAGAGGTCAAGTTAAAAACAGGTTGATATTTGAAGAATAAAGTTTGGTTAATTAAAACCTCAAAAAACCAACTGTATTTAATGGACGCAGTGAGAGCACTTAAGGGTTGAGCGTGCAGAAATTCCACCAGCAAATTCTCTGAGTTTAGGGGCGATCGGGTAAAGAAACACCGAGAGAGCAATTGACTGTTTTCTGGTAGAGTTTGGCTAATTTGCAGACAAACTTCAATTAATTGCTGGTCTGTTACTGCCAAATACAGCAGTGGAGCTACGCCTGATACGGCTTCAAAGCCTAAGTTGTGCAAGCACTGCTTCACCTCTGGATTATGAGGTTGAATAATGAGTTTAAAGGAGTCGGAGAATGCCAGGGTATCAACGGGGTACACAAAAACAAAAGCCTCTTTCTAGGGCCGATGCCATCTTAAATGAAGTCCGTTCTACTAAGAAATGATGAAGTGGCTGAATAAGATCCTCCAATAAGCGGAGGGCATTGATGAAGAAATTATAAATTGATTACCGTGAACACGATGAATTGCTTGCGAATGCACCATCCCGACAAAGCATATGACTAGGTCAAATTAAAATCGCAGGGTTGCGTTGCATCGATTTAGCTCATCCGATACAGCCTCAATTCCCGCACTTGATGTGATGCAATCGTAGCGGATCTACTTTTGTAAAGATGCCGCAGTTATTAATTATTTACTGGTAGTTTATTGTTTCGTGTATCTTTTTACACTTTCTTGATACTGCGGTCTTGATTCCGGACTCAAGCGGTAAACTCATTTTTATTTCAAAACCTAGTTATTAAAAATGTTTAGTAGTGCTAAAAGTTTTTTTAATAAAACATTCGCTACAGAATCAATCTAAGGGCGGTTGATATTAATCTAGAACTAATTTTTTGGGAGTTTTAGTCAGGGTCTAAGCCAGCGATCGCCCTAAGAACGACCGTAATTCATCACCACTTGGTTATATATAGCAACACCTAGGGGCAGATGGAAATCAGATTTAAGCACTATGATTAAGTGCTGTAGGTGTTGTTATTACTCAATTTCCCGTGACTCTATCCATGGCTACCGATTCCCTGCCAGACTCAGCCACGGCTTGGCATACCCTAGAGGCTGAGAAAGCACTGGAGGTTCTTCGCAGCGATCGCCAATCTGGTTTAACGACTCAGCAGGTGGCGGAGCGATTAGAACGTTACGGCCCCAATGAATTAGTCGAATCTGGGGGCCGCAGTCCTTTAGCCATCTTGTGGGATCAGTTCAGCAACATCATGTTGTTGATGCTGATGGGCGTTGCTGTCGTGTCTGCCGTCCTAGATTTCCGCGCTGGCCGCTTCCCCAAAGATGCGATCGCAATTACATCAATTGTGGTTTTGAACGCCATCCTGGGCTATGTGCAAGAAAGCCGAGCTGAAAAAGCGCTCGCTGCTCTGAAACAATTAGCTTCTCCTAGGGTCCGCATCATTCGAGACGACAAAATTGTCGAAGTCAGCTCTAAAGAGTTGGTTCCTGGCGACATCATGCTACTGGAAGCAGGGGTGCAAATTGCTGCCGATGGTCGCCTGCTCGAAGCGGTGAACTTGCAAGTCCGAGAATCTGCCCTGACTGGAGAGGCGCAGCCAGTCACAAAGCAATCAGAAACTCATTTGCAAGAAGAAACGCCTCTGGGCGATCGCATCAATTTGGTCTTTCAGGGAACTGAGGTGCTCCAGGGACGAGGCACAGTTCTGGTGACCAACACGGGCATGAAGACTGAGCTAGGCCACATTGCTACCATGCTGCAATCGGTCGAAGCCCAAGAAACACCCTTGCAACAGCGCATGTCTCAGTTGGGTAATGTGCTGGTTGGAGGTTCGCTGATTCTCGTATTTTTAGTCGTTGCGGGTGGTGTGCTCCGGGCTGGCAACTTCAGCAACTTTGAGGAACTTCTTGAGGTTTCTTTGAGTATGGCCGTTGCTGTCGTGCCAGAAGGCTTACCTGCCGTGATTACAGTTACCCTCGCTCTCGGCACCCAGCGGATGGTGCGTCGGCAAGCGTTGATTCGCAAATTACCTGCCGTTGAAACCTTAGGTTCTGTCACCACTATCTGTTCCGATAAAACTGGGACGTTGACACAAAACAAGATGGTGGTGCAGCTAGTAGACACAGAGCGGCATACGTTCCGAGTCTC
>DATNPE010000058.1:0-2112 GCA_036703355.1 Allocoleopsis sp.
CTCTAGCAGAGACAGCAGAAGCCTGTAAACAGCAAGGCGGACAAGCGATCGCCATTCCGACAGATGTCACTGATCCAAATGCTTGCAAACGCTTAATTGCGGAAGCTGTTCAGCAGTTTGGCGGAGTGGATATCTTGGTAAACAATGCTGGTATTGGTGCGATCGCTCGGTTTGAGGAGGTGACAGATCTCTCTATTTTTGAGCAAGTGATGCGAGTCAATTATTTGGGCTCAGTCTACTGTACTTATCATGCGCTGCCTTATTTGAAAGCTAGCCAAGGGTTGTTAGTGGCGATCTCTTCTCTGTGTGGCAAGCAGGGAGTACCCACGCGATCGGGATATGTGGCGAGTAAACATGCCATGCAAGGATTCTTTGACACGCTCCGGATTGAGCTGCAAGGCACCGGTGTAGATGTGCTGGTGGTTTCTCCAGGATTTGTTGCCACGGATATCCGCCAGCGGGCTTTAGGGGCAGATGGCAAACCGTTAGGACATAGTCCTAGGGATGAAGGAAAAAACACGATGCCTGTAGAGGACTGTGTGCAGCAGATTATTCGCGCGATGGAGCGACGACAGCGAGAACAGGTGATGACGCTAAAAGGCAAGGTGGGGCAATGGCTGAAGTTAGTGGCACCTAATTTAGTAGATCGCCTAGCCGCTGATGCCGCTCGAACTCAATAAAGAACTTGGATGAAAGCAATCGCTCAACTCTGCTTCAACTCTTTGGCTGACGGAGGTTGGATGCGGCTTGCTTGATGGGTTGAAGTAGAGAAAGGGAGATCCGCAAGCTATTTAAGGAAGTTTGATCTGAAGGCTTGCTGTCGGGATGGGGACCATGAAAGTCACTACCACCGCTCATCAATAACCCATATTGAATACAGAGCTTCTCTAGCTTCCGTGATTGCTTCAGGCTATGGTTGGGATGATAGACTTCTATGCCCATGAGACCCGCTGCCACTAATCCGGGGAGCGTTTCTTCTACCTCTCCGCCACGAAATAGATAAGGATGTGCCCACACCGGAACGGCATCACACTCGCGTAACAACTGAATGCCATCGATCGCCGAGAATTTTTCGTAATGCACATAGGCAGGCTTGTCATCTCCTAGCCAGCGGTCGAACGCTTCCCGCACCGAGGGAGCATGTCCAGCTTTTACTAGAGCTGAGGCAATATGGGGGCGACCCGGAGCCATACCTTCACCCAGTTCTGGTAGCTGAATGGGATAACCCAGTTCAGCCAACTTAGCGATCATCGTCTCAGCCCGTCGCTTCCGCCCTGCTAATCGTTCTGCCAATGGGGCTGCTAATTTGTCGCGATCGGGATAGAAGCCTAGAATGTGGAGAGAGCGATCGCAATGCACCGTACTCAGTTCTAACCCAGGCACAATTTCCAAATCATGGGCGGTGGCAGCAGTAAAGGCTTCGTCCCAACCACCTAAGGTGTCGTGGTCAGTGATGGCTAAGGCTTGGACTCCGGTTTTGGCGGCTAGCTCCACCAGTTCTGTAGGGGTGAGGGTGCCGTCGGAGTAAGTGGTGTGGCAATGTAGTTCGAGCATATTTCTATTGTGAGCTAAATCAGCGTTCTAGTTCCCTGCAAATTTGGGGGCTAGGGGGCGAGGCGCAACCATAAAGGCGGCAACTACCCGCTACAACTTCGGTTCTCCTCACCCCCAGAGTCGTGAGGGAGCGTTACAGTAAGTCTAAGGAAATCAACAAAAGTTCATACAGGCTAATTTTCTTTGGAGGTGATTGCCTGTTGGCTTACGGGCTGAGTGACTGGAGCGTTAGTAGATGCTGATCTGGACCTTGACGATTCCTAGCCTTGCTAAACCATCTACTGGACTGCTCGGTGCAGCCGTTTCATTTGCAGCCGAAATCGCTCGGTAAGGAAACTCACCATGTTCGAACTTTTTACAGAAAAGGCCATTAAGGCAGTCATGCTATCCCAGGAAGAAGCACGTCGCCTGGGACATAACCTCGTGGGCACCGAGCAAATTCTCTTGGGACTGATTGGCGAGAAGACAGGAATTGCAGCTAAAGTTCTGCTACACCTGGGAGTTAGTCTTAAAGACGCTCGGATTGAAGTAGAAAAAATTATTGGTCGAGGGTCTGGC
>DATNPE010000059.1:0-3245 GCA_036703355.1 Allocoleopsis sp.
GAGACTGGTGCTCACGCTCGTTTCATGAGTTTGCTGAGGAGCAACACGGTTAGGTTACTTATGAATACTCGTCAAAAACTACTAACGGCAATCGAGCAACTACCTGACGAAAAGCTAGCTTCTCTTCTAGAGCTGGCGATCGCTCTAAAAGCTGAGCAAGCTCCTACTCACAAACCTTCTCTGGATCGTCGGGCTTTTCTCAAGTTACCCCTTGAGGAACGGAATGCTTCGCTAGTAACGCAAGCTGCCTTAATTGCAGACTCTTTTCAACCTGGAACAGAGCAGATGGAATGGGCTGAAGATTATGTAGAGGATCAGAACTGGGATGAGGAGTAGACGCACAAGGTATGAATGCTAGTACAACCAGCAGCCAACCTCGGCGGGGAGAAATTTGGCGAGTTCAGTTTAATCCAACGGTAGGTGATGAAATTCAAAAAACACGACCAGCTATCTTGATCAGTGCAGATGGGCTAGCGGGTTTAAAGCTTCGTTTAGTAGTTCCCATTACAGGTTGGAAGCCTGCCTTCGCTAACATTCCTTGGCTCGTTCAAATTAGTCCATCCCGACAGAATGGCTTGAACAAAGTTTCTGCCGCTAATTCTTTACAGACTCGCTCTGTGTCAGTAGAGCGTTTTAGTCACAAGGTAGGTGTCCTAGAAGCGGAAACTCTTGAAGAAGTCGTCCTGGCATTAGAGATCATTGTTCGCTCCTAACAGCGATCGCTCTGTTAGCAATTTCTTCAAAGCAGAGAGCATCTTTTTCAAGATTTAGTGAAGCGAAATGGATTTTTCATACTTTAAAGTTTCTCCTGACGGCCTTAAATGAAGTTTCATTGAAGCGTTACCTCATAAAAGCAAGTTACCAACAAAAACCGAATAAATTATGTACGGTAAATACGCCCTATTCTGTATAAAAATCATCCGAATATAATTCTGAATAAGTTTTTTGGAACTGATAAACATGCCAAACAAAGAGGTCATGAAAGCAGTAATCTCTGCTGGTGTAGGTATGGCTGCTGGATACGGTACCATCGCTGCTACAGGTTTTACTGCTGTTGGCATGGTTGGTGGTGGAGCAGGCGTTGGCGCTGCTGCTGGACCTGTCGGTGCTGTTGTTGGAGCAGTAATTGGCTTAGCTTCCTATGGCGTTAAGCGTGCTTTTAAAGGTTAGAAAGGAAGTCAACAATGAGTGACTATAGTGTTCACTACTCAGATACTGCCTTTTGGAAGAAGATACGTCATTATGCTGTAATTGCCAACCCAGAACTAATCGAAAAGGCTCTAATTTTATACTACTGCTTGATTGATCCTAGTACTGCTAATTGGGCAAAAGCCATGATTGCTATTGCACTTGGCTACTTTATTCTTCCCTTTGATGGAGTTCCAGACTTTCTTGGGATTCCAGGTTATGTTGACGATCTGGCCTTCATTTTGTCTATTTTTTCTGCCGTAATAGGGCAAATTAGGCCAGAACATCAAGCTAGGGCTCAAGAGCAAGTTCGAGAGTGGTTGGAACGTTAGAACTGCTAAGTTTGCTCAGTGTAAGGGTAGATCGAATAAACTCCGATCTACTTCTCTTTAGAGTCAAAACCTTAAAAACTCCCCAGATACCGAGCAGGGTTGGTAATCTAGAGCTTACTGGATCATGATTATTTAAAAACCATCGCTCAGTATTGCTATGACTAGCCCCTTCCTCGCGCGTCTTCACAGTCCCGATCGCCCTGTTCTTGTATTTGACGGGGCAATGGGTACCTCGCTGCAAACCCAGAACCTAACGGCTGAAGACTTTGGTGGCCCGGAGTACGAAGGGTGTAACGAATATCTAGTCCATACCAAGCCAGAAGCCGTCGCCAAGGTGCATCGTGACTTTCTGATTGCGGGAGCCGATGTAATTGAAACCGATACGTTTGGCGCTAGCTCGTTCGTCTTGGCTGAGTACGACTTGGCAGACAAGGCTTATTACCTCAACAAAACTGCGGCTGAACTGGCGAAAAGCGTAGCGGCTGAGTTCTCCACGCCCGAAAAACCCCGATTTGTGGCAGGTTCAATGGGGCCAGGCACCAAGCTGCCAACCCTGGGCAACATCGACTACGACACCCTCAAAGCTGCGTTTACCGAGCAGGCTGAAGGGTTGTTTGATGGCGGGGTGGACTTGTTCATTATCGAAACCTGCCAGGACGTACTGCAAATTAAGGCAGCGCTGAATGCAGTAGAGGCCGTGTTCCAGAAGAAGGGCGATCGCCGTCCGTTGATGGTGTCGGTGACGATGGAAGTCCAGGGCACAATGCTCGTCGGTTCTGATATCAGTGCGGTGCTGTCAATTTTGGAGCCGTATCCGATCGATATTTTGGGCCTCAACTGCGCCACGGGTCCCGATCGCATGGCCGAGCACATCAAGTATTTGTGCGAATATTCGCCCTTTGTGGTTTCTTGTATCCCCAACGCTGGTCTGCCCGAAAACATTGGCGGTCACGCTCACTACAAGTTGACGCCGATGGAACTGCGGATGGCGTTGATGCGGTTTATCGAAGATTGGGGCGTGCAGGTGATTGGTGGTTGCTGCGGGACCCGTCCGGATCACATTCAGCAATTGGCGGAAGCTGCCCAAACCCTAACGCCGAAATCTCGTGAAGTGCGTCCTTCTGATGAGGCAAGGCAGCGAGCACCCATTCACTATGTACCATCCGCCGCCTCGATCTATAGTGCTCAACCCTACGAGCAAGACAATTCTTTCTTGATTGTCGGCGAACGCCTCAACGCCAGTGGTTCTAAGAAGTGCCGTGACTTGCTGAACGCCGAAGATTGGGATGGGTTGGTGTCGCTCGCCAAAGCTCAGGTGCGGGAAGGAGCGCATATTCTCGATGTCAACGTCGATTATGTGGGACGTGATGGCGTGCGAGACATGCGGGAACTGGTGTCGCGCTTGGTGACGAACGTAACGCTGCCGCTGATGCTCGACTCCACCGAATGGGAAAAGATGGAGGCAGGGCTGAAAGTCGCGGGTGGCAAGTGCCTGCTCAACTCCACCAACTATGAAGACGGCGAACCTCGGTTCTACAAAGTGTTGGAACTGGCGAAAGAATATGGCGCGGGTGTGGTTGTTGGGACAATCGATGAAGACGGCATGGCCCGGACGGCTGAGAAGAAATTCGCGATCGCCCAACGCGCCTATCGAGCCGCTGTGGAATATGGCATCCCCGCTCACGAAATCTTCTTTGACCCCCTCGCCCTACCAATCTCGACCGG
>DATNPE010000060.1:0-4010 GCA_036703355.1 Allocoleopsis sp.
AAATGGTTGACCCAGAAACAAACTCACTGTTGGTGCTCTACGATGATGCTCAAAGCCTCTACGGTGAGGACAAAAAACAAAAGTTTAGCTTTAAGAGTGTTGGCATCCAAGCTCAAGGGCGGACCACCATCCTCAAGCTCAACTACCGCAATACGGCTGAAGTGCTGACTCTAGCTTACGAGTTTGCCAAAGAAGTTATGGCTCCCACAGATGACCAAGAAGATGGGCCAGTTCTAGTTTCTCCTCAAAGCGTCGGTCGTCACGGCCCGACTCCGGAGCTGATTCGATTACCTAGCTTTAAGCATGAAGCTGACTACTTAGTGGAGCGAGTACAACAATTTAATGAGCGTGGCACTGCTTGGAATGAAATGGCGATCGTTTACCGTTCCAAGTTTATGGGCGATCGCATCTACCAGCAGCTGCAGCAGGCTCAGATTCCAGTAGAGTGGGTGAACGCGACCAATGAAAGCCGCAACTTCCACCCATCTGATGAAAGCATCAAACTCTTAACCATGCACTCTAGTAAAGGGTTGGAATTTCCAGTCGTTTTCATTCCTGGCGTAGGCTACCTACCCAATCAATACGGTACAGGTCAAGAGGAAACCCGCTTGTTCTATGTCGCCATGACTCGCGCGATTGACCAACTGGTATTGACCTGCGATCGCACATCAGAGTTTGTAGACAGAATTCAAATAGCCTTGAGCAAAACATCTCGTTAAGCATTATGAATCGATTTTTCACATTGATGACTGCGATCGCGTTAGTTCTTCCTACTCCACTTCTAGCCCAGACCAATTTACCAGGGACTGTAATTAGCACTGGTGATGGCGATACATTGCGGGTTCTGGTAAATGGAAAGTCTACAACCGTGAGGCTCGCCTGTGTGGATGCACCGGAGTCCACACAAACAGGTGGTAAAGAATCGGCAGTGCGCCTCGGCCAACTTCTACCTAAAAATCAAAATGTGGAGCTACGGGCAGTAGAGAGAGATCGCTATGGTCGCACCGTGGCTGAGATTTTCAAAAACGGACAGTCAATCAATTTGCAGATGGTTCAGGAGGGTCGCGCCGTGGTTTACCGCCAGTACCTTACTGCCTGCGCCAGCACCCAGAGTCGATATCTACAGGCAGAAGCCAAAGCCAAGCAACGAAAGTTAGCATTTTGGAGCCAAGCAAATCCAGTAATGCCGTGGGATTTTAGAGCAGGTAAGCGTGCACCGTCCAGCCCAGCTCCCACCGCTCCATCACCGACTTCTAATTGTTCCCCTGCTTATCCTGGGGTATGCATCCCCCAAAGCCCTCCTGATTTAGATTGTAGAGATATCCCCCAGAAGCGGTTTAGTGTTTTGGCACCTGACCCACATGGCTTTGATAAAGATGGTGACGGGATTGGCTGTGAAGGCTAACTGAAGAGTCGAGCGTGATTACTAATTTACTATTAATATTTGGACAGAGTTTAGATGAGTTGAGCTATGAAATCTACTCTGCAAAAGTTGGCAATGGCGATCGCAACTATCGTCCTGTCCCTCTTCATTGCATTTCCGGGAGTAACAATCAGCATGGCAGCCACAAGCAATTCCATCACGATCTCTCAAGCTGAGTTCGGCGACTCGTGGCCTTTTACTGTTAGCAATGGTGAGTTGTACTGCATTGGTGAGGGGAATGGGCAGCAAGTTGGTGCCGTGGTGTTTGCTACAGAAGACGAGTCTTACGCAGTTAACGGAACGGCTAAAGCTCTCGGCTACAAAGCAATTGAGGAAATTTGGCGGGACAACCCTGCAATTCCAGGCACCAAAATCAACATTGGTCCCATTATTCAGCGAGGCCTTGAGATCTGCAAATGATTTCCCTAATGATTCCAGCGGTCTTTCTTATAGCCAGCAAATATTTGTAGCTGGTGACGAACGCCCATTAGCAGCTTGATACAACCAGGACGGCGAGCTACTTGCCAGAGCAATCCTTGACATTCGCGCACCAACATATCGCGCTCTTGGATGGCGCGAATCATTTCAGGACTTAACGTTGGTGCAGTAGTAGGCGTTGCCATACTACAAATATTACATTCTTGAATAAAAATTAACTACTTCTTTTGGATGGCTCTGTCAATGAAAGAGGTAGGAATCGAGCCTAGCCTTGGTAAAATGTCGCCTTATTAAGAGGGGCGATCGCTAATCCATTGAGGAAAAAGACAACCCACCTCCCTTCTTCGTGAAGAAGCTAACGTGTACAGCGGCCTCACAGAAGTTATGGGCGTGCATAAAGTGATCGGGTTCTCCTTCAGGTTCAGACCATTTACCCTGCATCCGCTCACTGGTCAGGTAGTGATAAAGCAGATTCTGAGGGTCTTTAGGCTCATACACCAGACCCGCTGGCAGGTGAAGCAAGCTCCGGTTAATGCGATCGCGCACTGCGTCTAATCCCCAAGTCCGGTGCATGGCATACATCTTTACCTTCTGCTTCTGGCTGATTCGTACCGTCTCCTTCCACTCTTGTCCTTTAAGATGCACTTGGTCAAATAAGTAGACCTTACCTTTTTTAACCTTGCGGGGTTGGTGCTTCCGCGCATAAGCAGCTGCTGTCTGGATCTCCGGTTCCCCATCAATCCCAACTAGGTCAATGCTATAGCGCTCGACAAAATCATCAACCTCCTCAAGCCCCGCGATCTGTCCATACCAAACAACTTGAACATGAGCTTTGAGCCACTGTTGCTCCAGGTCTTTCTCATCAGCAGGTAGATACCAGTGCTGCACCATCGACCAGTTAGCAGCAGTACCTTGGTCTACTCCCATTACCACTAAATCGGGCTTTACTAGCTCCTCTGGCAATGGGGCTCCAATACAGCGAAGTAGTCGAGGCAGGCTGATCTTGCCCATACCAACTGAAACCGAAACACCTAAGCCCTGCTGAATAGCATCTGCGGGATTCTTTGTTGTGGTTAGCTTACGAATACGCTCTACTGGCTCAAAAAGTTTAGAGGCAAGTCTAGGAAGGCGGAGCGCAACCCACTCGTAAATGGGCAACCGTTCCTGAAGAACGCGATCGCAGAGTTGCCGTAGAGTCAGTCCATTTGGATCAGCTTTCACCGCTTCTTGGGAGCGATGGGGGTTGTCTGCAAAGCAACCGCTGGCGATCGCCTCCCAAGTCAACTGCTCCTCACACTCAATGCAGCCAACATAAGCAGTGGTAGTGCGAGACTCCAAATCTGTTTGGTCTCGGCAAAACCAATCATGGGGCCTGCCAGTGATGTCAATGAACTGCCTCTCTTTAGAGCCATCTTCCAGCTCCACATCCTTGGCCTTGAGAAAATTGCCAAACGGATGGAGAAATTGAGCAGTTTGACAGTGAGGGCAAATCACCCGCCATTGGAAGAGATACTTGCTCCCCTTCACCTGAGCATCCACAATTCCACCTTCAGCACCTGGTGTGGAGCCCGCACGCAGTGGTTTTGTGGGCATGGTGCAGGCGCTCTGACGTTCCATCGCGATGTCTAGAGTCCCTGCCGGCCACGCTTCAACCTCATCGCCGATCACGACCCAAGCCTCAAAGGAAGTCATGGAGGCAGGTGCTTGACGCTCTTGCGAGGTTTTAGCAGAACTAGTAGAGGTGTAGAAAAAGGTAAGGGGGACAGCTCCAACTGTGATCTTCCGGTCTTTTGAATCCGTATCTTCTCGCCGGAGGGCATCCTTATAGCGGAGTAGAAGCTGCTGAATAGGTTGAATGTGGCTGAAAGCAGGTTGAATGCGCGGCGCGGTTAAGTCGCGCATTTTGCGTTCTTGCTCAAATCCATATCCAACGCTGACTCTAACTACAGCAAGGACGAAAGAGGTTAGTGCAATCATCGACTCCGAGTAGCCGACTTGCCCCCCTTTCTCCTCCATCAATTTTTCAATCCAAGGATTTCCCCTCAACAGGTAAGCTTCTTCCGCATAAGGCTCATCCCAATTCAGCGGTTCCCCAGTCCACCGGCGATAGTGCTCCTTCACCCAATCCAGGAAAAATGCTCCTCCTTCT
>DATNPE010000061.1:0-4110 GCA_036703355.1 Allocoleopsis sp.
AGGGCGGCAATTACTGCCGTGATGCGAAATGATTCCCTGAGCGCACTTCTCAAGGACTGCATCGCCTTTACTGGGGACGTGGATACAGTAGCTGCGATCGCATTAGCCGCCGCTTCGTGTAGCGAGGAAATTACCAAAGACCTTCCCGATCATCTCATCACTGGTTTAGAGAATGACACCTACGGCAGGGATTACATTATCAACCTTGACCGAAAGCTGATGAGTTTGCCAGAGTTATTGAATGTCTAATTTAATTCTGTTCTGGCACCGTCGCGATTTACGCATCTCCGATAATATTGGACTCGCTGCCACTAGACAAAAAAGCCAAAAAGTGGTAGGAGTTTTCTGCCTCGATCCCAACATCCTAAAAAGGGACGACGTAGCACCAGCAAGAGTGACTTACATGCTGGGCTGTTTGGCGTCACTCCAAACCAGCTACGCCAAGGCGGGTAGTCAATTGTTAGTTCTGCACGACGCCCCTAGTAAGGCGATCCCAACTCTCGCAGCAGCACTTAACGCCCAGGCAGTGTTCTGGAATTGGGATGTTGAGCCGTATGCTAGAGAGCGCGATCGCACTATCAGGGAGGCGCTCCAGGAAAAGGGCATCGAGGTACACAACCACTGGGATCAGCTACTACACTCACCTAAGGAAATTTACTCCAAATCTAACGAGCCTTACACGGTTTATACCCCCTTCTGGAAAAACTGGAGTAACCAACCGAAAGCTAACCCTGTAGACTCGCTGCAACAGGCTGAGGGACTAACCGCGCAAGAACAGGAGATGGCTCAACAAGCGGGAGTTGTCGCGCTACCCACAGCAAAAGAGTTGGGCTTTGCCTGGGAAAATGAACTCCTGACTGCGCCAGGAGAAGAAGCAGCACAAGAAAAGTTGGAGGAATTTTGTACTCATGCCATCACCGAGTACGAAGAACAGCGTAACTTTCCCGGTGTTAATGGTACATCCCATCTGAGTGCTGCCCTCAAATTTGGTGCGATCGGCATTCGTACAGTTTGGGCTGCCACCCTTACCGCTTGGGAAAATAGCCGCAGTGAAGAAGCTCGCTCCAGCATCCAAGCATGGCAAAAGGAACTGGCGTGGCGGGAATTCTATCAACACGCGATGTATCACGTTCCAGAACTTGCGGATGGAGCTTATCGCGATACGTTCAAAGACTTCCCTTGGGACAATGATCAAGCACTGTTCCAAGCCTGGTGTGAGGGCAAAACAGGTTATCCCATAGTCGATGCTGCCATGCGTCAGCTCAACGAAGTGGGGTGGATGCACAACCGTTGCCGCATGATTGTTGCCAGTTTCCTCACCAAAGACTTACTGATCAATTGGCAATGGGGAGAAAAATACTTCATGCAAAAGCTTTATGACGCCGATCTCTCGGCGAATAACGGCGGCTGGCAGTGGAGCGCGTCCAGTGGCATGGACCCAAAGCCTTTGCGGATTTTTAACCCAGCCAGCCAAGCCAAAAAGTTTGACCCAGAAGGGGAATATATCCGAGAATGGCTACCCGAACTGCGATCGCTCGATACAGCGTTCCTGATTAGCGGCGACATATCGCCTCTTGAGCGCCATGCTCATAATTATCCTGCCCCGATTGTCGATCACAACAAGCAACAGCGTCAGTTTAAAGAGCGTTATCAGCAGCAAAAATCAGTAAGCCTTAACGATGAATCGATGTATTAATGTTGCGCTTATAAGCTCCATTATGGAGGTCGTTCCAACGTCTCAAAAATACTAGGCTATGTCATATGTGAATTTTTAATTTTTAATTGCTTAAGAACTGTAGGAGTCATTTGGTAATCGCATGGCATAATGTAGAACATTTGCTTGACTCAAAAGCGTAGGGGCGGTTTTGCCTGGGTTGTCCTATGAGAACCAAAATCTCAAATTTAGATAAACCCATCCCTACAAGAGTTATAGGTCTGATCGGGTGATTCTTAAATCAAGAAAAGACCGCTGTAGACCTAAGTTATTCTGCCTTTGATAGGCAGACCTACCCACTGCAATTTGGCAGTGTTTACCTTGAAAGTTCAATTCTTGTGGAGCGTGAGGCTAACGTGAAGGTTTTGGTCGTTGGTAATGGGGGACGCGAACATGCCCTCGCTTGGAAATTACTACAATCTCAACGCATTCGTCAGGTGATATGCGTTCCAGGTAATGGCGGCACCGCTAGGACAGAGCGTTGCCAGAATGTTCCCTTACGAGTTGATGATTTTGAGGGAATGGCTCGATTTACCATTGTTCAGAACATCACTTTGGTAGTTGTTGGGCCAGAACTTCCGCTGGCTTTAGGAATTACAGATTACCTCCTGCAACAAAACCCAAACCTGATGGTTTTTGGTCCGAGTAAGGAAGGATCACAGCTCGAAGCCAGTAAATACTGGGCGAAGTCTTTGATGCAACAAGCAGGCATTCCAACGCCTCGTTTTGAGGTTTTTACCAATGCTAGAGCGGCGATTGACTATGTAATGGCTCAAGAGGCACCAATTGTTGTTAAAGCGGATGGCTTGGCAGCAGGCAAGGGAGTCACGGTTGCCGCCACAGTTGAGGAGGCAAAAGTTGCCGTTGAGTCGCTCTTCAAGAGTGGGTTTGATACTGTGGTGATTGAAGAGTGTGTGACGGGTCAAGAAGTTTCTGTTTTGGCTCTGACGGATGGCCTAACCGTGCGGCCCTTGCTACCAGCGCAAGACCACAAGCGGATTGGTGATGGAGATACTGGGGAAAACACGGGGGGAATGGGAGTTTATGCCCCAACGCCACTCATGACGCCTGCCTTGATGGAACGCATCGAGCAAGAAATCCTCCAGCCGACGGTTGAAGCGTTACGTCAAAGAGGGATTGACTACAGGGGCGTTCTCTACGCAGGCTTGATGATTACCCCTGAAGGTGACCCAACGGTATTGGAATTTAATTGTCGTTTTGGCGATCCGGAAACCCAAGCCATCCTGCCTTTGCTAGAAACTCCGCTCGAAGAGTTACTACTGGCTTGTACCCAACAGCGACTCGCTCAACTCCCACCGATTGCTTGGAAGCAGGGAGCAGCGGCTTGTGTCGTGGCAGCAGCTCAGGGGTATCCAGGTACCTATCAAAAGGGGCAGATCATTACAGGAATTGAGCAAGCGGAGCAAACGGGAGCGATTGTATTCCAAGCCGGAACTCAGCTCAAGCAGCAACAGCTAATGACCGATGGCGGTCGTGTGCTGGGAGTGACAGCAACCGGGGATACCTTGGAGCAGGCGATCGCAAGAGCTTATGCTGCAATAGGCTGTATTCACTTTGAGGGAATATACTACCGTAAGGATATCGGTCGTAGAGCCATAAAATAGTGACAATCAGGTTCTCTGGCACAGATGGGTGCGATCGCTAAACCTAAAAAACAGCAACGGCCTAGGTTTCATGGCTGGAGTTCTGCCCAACTTCAATCAGTTGTGACTGAGCATGCAGAAGCTGGAGGTGCAAACCCTACCTAAATCGTGTACCAATGAGGTGCGGGTTATTGGCACTTGTTGTCTTTACTTGTCCTCAAGAACGTGAGATTCAAGCAAATCGTAATATATATATAAAAGGGAGACGCTTCGCTTAGAAGCTATTTCTGCCCGCTCACAGCATCTAAGTCCATAGAAAACTGTTTGTTCTGTTAATTGTGGTAAACCAACCTTGCTGGCTCTGTTGAAAACCATTCGAGAAATTATCGCGCATTGGTGGTCGGACTTTACACTCCAAACCCGACTGATGGCGGCAGCGACATTAGCTGTCTCCTTGATCATGAGTGGCTTAACTTTCTGGGCGGTGAACACGATTCAACAGGACGCGAGAATGAATGACACTCGCTTCGGTCGTGACTTAGGTTTATTGCTAGCCGCCAATGTGGCACCTCAGATTGCGGAAAACGATCTGACAGAAGTAGCTCGCTTTTCCCATCGCTTCTATAGCACTACCTCCAGCGTGCGCTACATGCTCTACGCTGACGCGGATGGCAAGATCTTCTTTGGCATTCCGTTCTCTGAATCTGAGGTGCAGAACTCGCTAACGATTCAGCGTCGGATTGAGCTACCCGAAAATTACGCGAGTAACTCTGACTTGCCGATGGTGCGGCA
>DATNPE010000062.1:0-4924 GCA_036703355.1 Allocoleopsis sp.
GTTTTTGAATCTGGCTCCCCTTCCCTGTAGGGAAGGGGCTGGGGGTTAGGTCCAAACTTTTTAATATTGGGCTTGCGCGATCGCGACCACACCACAGACCTTGATGCCTTGCGATCGCAGGGTTTGGGCCGCTGACTGTACAGTTGCTCCCGTGGTGTAGATGTCGTCAAGGAGCAGCACTGAGCGGTGACGGTGACTGCGCCAAACAGCCGAGTTGAGTTGAAAAGCGGCTGCTAAGTTTTGGGCTCTTGCCACTTGAGATAAACCAAATTGCGCTTCTGTGACTCGAATTCGCAGTAAACCGTGGCCTAGGAGCGGTAAACCTGTGTGGTCACAGAAGCTTTGGGCTAGTAGTTCGGCTTGGTTGTAACCACGTTGTTGTAGCTTCTCGGCGTGGAGGGGAATCGGGACGACCACAGGCGAGGTAGTGAGAGAAGTTTGATCAAGCAGGTTTTTGGGTGAGTGCTGTAGCCAGGCTTGTCCCAGCCATTTTCCTAAAGGGCGAGCGACTGCTGGCTGGTGATCATATTTCAGGCAAGCCAAGGCGCGTTTCAAGGTGCCGCCATATTTTCCCCAAGCAAACAAGGGCAGCACATCGGGTGGGTGCCGCTGCCACTGAGCCGCTGGATCGCTGAGACGACCGCGTTGCAGTTGGCGATCGCAGTCCAGGCAAAAGGTATCAGCCGTCGATCGCTGGCACAAGGGGCAGGGCGACTCCAACCAGAAATCGAACCAAGTTTTCAGGGAGTCAGTCCAAGCACGCATGAGCCAACCTGAGCGGGAATTTTTGCAGTTGTAAAGCGGACTTCGCCTCCAAAAAATGGAGTGAAGTATGAGCCAAAAACTCATCGTCAAAATCCTTCACCTTAGATTACACAGTTGGTCTCAAAATCTATCTTTAGATAGAGAAGAATCCGTCAGAAAAGCAGCTTAGAGTCGTTGTTGAATTTCGCGAAATCGAGGTAGATATAGAGGCTGCAACTTTGGAGCTATCTCTCAGCTCTGAAGGCACAAATTTTCTGCTAGGGACGGGCTGATTTGATGACGGTGAAGTATACGGCTCTGCAACGCTATGGTATCGCTGCCTTTACAGTCGCGATCGCTCTGGTCCTCACCTGTTTGCTGCAACCGTTAATCAGCTACACCCCAGCCTTACTATTTTTCTTCGCGATTGTTATCAATACTTGGTATGGCGGAGTAGGTTCAGGGCTTTGGGCCGCCTTTTTATCGACCTTGGCCTTTGAGTTTTTCATCAATCCGCCATTGTTTCGATTCAACTTTACAGACACCGATCTACTCCGTCTCGGCGTTGAAATTGCTAGCGTCATCCTCACGAGTTGGTTGCACAACACCATTTGGCTGGCCCAGCGACAGGCGCATATCCGGGGGCTGAAACTGTGGGAAAGCCAAGAAAAACTGAGTTTGGCGATCGAGGCGGCTCGGATGGGTACCTGGGATTGGGATATTCGGACAGGTCAGATCACCTGGTCGCGGCAACATGAGCAGCTTTTTGGTCTGCCCCCGAATACCTTTTCAGGCACGATTAGCGGGTTTTTGGCTTGTGTTCATCCTGGCGATCGCGATCGCGTGATTCAATCCCTAGAGACGGTGCAAGCCGCTAAAACCGACTACAACGAGGAGTTTCGGATTGTTTGGCCCGATGGCTCGGTGCATTGGATTATCAGTCGGGGGCGATTTTTGCAAAACGAAGTCAGTCAGCCGATCCGCATGTTGGGTACGGTTCTAGATGTTACCGAGCGCAAACAAGCCGAGGAGGTCTTGCGGCAGTCCCACGATGAATTAGAGCGGTTGGTGGCAGAACGCACCCTCGCCCTCACCCAAGCCAATCGGATTTTGCAACAGGAGATCGCCGAGCGGCAGCAAGCCCAGGAAGCGTTGTATCGGCGGGAGCAAGAATCTAAAGCCCTGTTGGATAACACCCCCGACATTATCATTCGCTGCGATCGCGCCTTTCGTTATGTCTATGTCAACCCCGCTGTAGAACGGAGTACTGGCTTACCTGCGTCTTTTTTCTTGGGCCGCACCAGCCGAGAACATGGCCTACCGGAGCCACTCTGTCAACTTTGGGACTCCACGATGGAGCGGATGTTTACCACTGCCCAAGAGCAAGTCGTGGAATTTGAAGCGCCCAGTCTCCAAGGACCGCGTAGTTACCAGTCACGAGTGGTGCCAGAGCTAGATGCCGAGGGCAATGTACGATATGCCTTGATTGTCAGTCGAGATGTGACAGCTCTGAAGCAAGCCGAAGCCGAACGCTGGCAATTGATTCAGGAACAACATGCCCGTGCCGAAGCGGAAGCTGCTGAGCAACGAGCCGCCCTCTTAGCCAAAGTCAGTGCTCAGCTTGCAGTCTCTTTTGAGTACGAAACCACCTTACAACCAGTGGCCGAGCTGATTGTGCCCGCCTTGGGAGACTACTGCATTATTTACACCTGCGAAGAAGAGTCAGACTCGATCCGGCGAGTCGCTGCCAGCCACCTCGATCGAACGCAAACAGAGAAACTTTTAGCAATGAATCGAGAGTATCCGCTGCACCTCACCGATCTGGGCCCCGTTGCGGAGGTGATTCGGATGGGACGGGCTACCTATCAACCCCAGGTTTGCCAAGAGCTGCTGCAGCAATTGCCGTTGAGTACGGCTCACATCTCCGCTCTAGCCGAACTTGCTCCTCAGTCTTATTTAATCCAGCCACTGATTGCTCGCGATCGCATCTTGGGAGCCATGTTGCTAGCCACGACCCAACTCAGTCGGCAATACAGCAACGATGAGCGAGCCTTGATTGAGGAAGTCGCTCACCGAGTCTCGATCGCCATTGACAATGCTCGTCTCTACCAGAAAGCGCAGCAAGCCAGAGCCGCCAGCGAAGCCGCCCGGAGAAACGCAGAAGCGGCCAATCGCATGAAAGATGAGTTTCTCGCCACCCTTTCTCACGAGCTACGCACTCCCCTAAATGCGATTTTAGGTTGGTCACGTCTCCTAACCAGCCGCCAAATGAACGCGGAGACAACCACTAGAGCCCTAGAAACCATTGAACGCAATGCTCGGCTGCAAGCCCAACTGATCGAAGATATTTTGGATGTTTCGCGAATTATCCGGGGCAAGTTACGGCTCAATCTTTGCCCGACTAATTTAACGACTGTGGTGCAAGCGGCGATCGATGCAGTTCGTCCCGCAGCCGAAGCTAAATCTCTCCAGCTAACCTGTCACTGTGCGTCTGTCCTCGATCGCGTCTTGATTGACCCCGATCGCATTCAACAGGTGGTGTGGAATTTGCTCTCCAATGCCGTCAAGTTTACGCCCCCTGGTGGCCAAGTCACGGTACAGACGTTGCAGGTGCAGAAACCCCAACTCCCCAGCCAAACGCAAACAGAGGCTCTCCAGGCAACTTCCCATCCAGACACATCCACGGCCCCCGCCGGATCTTATGTAGAAATCCAAGTCACCGACACAGGCATCGGCATTGCTCCAGAGTTTCTCCCGCATGTGTTTGAGCGCTTCCGTCAAGCCGACAGCACCACAACGCGATCGCAAGGCGGTTTGGGTTTGGGGCTAGCGATTGTGCGGCACTTGGTAGAGCTACATGGTGGCACTGTCCAGGCGACGAGTCCTGGGGAAGACCAAGGTGCCACCTTTAAGCTACGCCTGCCGTTGGTCACTCGCCCTGCAACGGCTCGGCACTCTGGAAGTCAGGATGGTGCGATCGCTACAAAGATAGAGCCAGCCTTAGAGGGGATGCAGATTTTGCTGGTGGATGATGAAGTAGATATTAGAGACTTGTTCACGGTCATCCTAGAAGCGCAAGGAGCCAAAGTGACTGCGGTGGCTGCGGTTGATGAAGCCCTCAGCGCTTTGCAACATTGTCAACCGGATGTTCTGGTGAGTGATATTGCCATGCCAGAGCGAGATGGCTACGAATTCATTCAGCAAGTGCGGTCCAGTTCTCATCTGGATAATATTCCAGCGATCGCTCTGACGGCCTATGCCCGTGAAGAAGACCAACAACGTTCTTTGGCCGCTGGATTTCAGATGCATTTGTCCAAGCCTGTAGAACCAACCACCCTCACCAGTGCGATCGCTCGCTTGGTTGGGTCAAGTCATCAGAACGAACCCCTGCTGTAATCCATGTCCAAGATTCTGCATCGCCGCATCACCTATTACTTTGCTTTGGGGCTCGCTGTCCTAGGCGTGAATGTAGCGGTTTCGTACCACCACATTTTGCGTCTGATCCATAACAATGCCTTAGTGACGCATTCTCAAGCCGTGATCATCACCCTAGAAAGAATGCTCTCGACCTTGAAAGATGCCGAAACGGGGCAACGGGGTTATCTCCTCAGCGGATCAACCCGCTATCTCACCCCCTATAACAGCGCGATCGCCCAGATTCATCAACGAGTCGAGCAGTTACAAACCCTCACCCGCGATAACCGGAACCAACAACAACGGCTCAGGCTACTACAACCGCTGATCGACGAAAAACTGAGGGAATTGAACGAAACTATCCAGCTGCGCCAAAGCCGCGGGCAAGCAGCAGCGGAACAAGTGGTGCGCTCCAACCGCGGCAAGCAAGCGATGGATCAAATCCGGTTGCTTGTGGCGCAGATGCAGCAGGAAGAGGAGGAATTGTTAGCCCTGCGATCGCAGCAATCTCACACCAGCATTCGCCAAACAACCCTTGCCCTATCCATGATCGCCGTTTTGACCCTATTGCTGCTGCTGGGAGTCTATGCGCTGATCACCCGTGACCTGACTCGGCGCAAACGAGCAGAAGCAGCCCTCCAGCGATCGGCACAGCGGCTCTCGATTTTACATGACATTGACCGAGCCATTCTAGAAGCGCACTCCTCGATCGAACTTGCCCAATCAGCTGTCGCTCGGCTGTGCTATTTAGTCCCCTGCCCCCAAG
>DATNPE010000063.1:0-19614 GCA_036703355.1 Allocoleopsis sp.
ATCTAGAACCCGGACCTGTTGGAGCAGTTGTTTCGTCATGATGCGCTCGTACTTATAAAGCCCCCGCTGCTGTTTTGTCCAAGACTCCACCCGCCAAGTGAGTCGTAATATTCATCGCTTGCAAGACAGGATGACCTGCTGGGCCTTTGGGGTAGTCGATGACGCTAACCGCTCCATTCCCTTGCTTAAAGTTCCAGAAATTCTCTGGTCCTAAACCGACGACATGACACAGGATCGCTTTGTTGATCGCATCGTGAGCTACGACCATGACGGTCTGGGGAGTCTCAGAGGCAGCCGCAGTTTCCACGATCGCATTCCAAGCTGCGATCGCTCGATCCCACACTTGTTGTAAGTTTTCCCCTTCGGGCATCTGTACCGCTTCCGGGGTGGCTTGCCAGCGCTGCAACTCACCGGGGAATTCTGCTTCAATCTCTGACTCTAGTTTGCCTTCCCATAAGCCATGACTAATTTCTTGCAGCTCGTCATCGAGCTTTAATTCCACCGCTGGATGGTACTGCAAAATAATTTCTGCGGTTTCTTTGGGCCGCTGCATCGAACTGCTGACTGCCGCATCAATAGAGATATCGCGCAAAAACTCAGCCGCCTGCCGAGCTTGCTCACGCCCATTGTCATTCAAGGGCACATCAATTTGGCCTTGGAAGCGCTTCTGTCGATTCCACTCAGTTTCTCCGTGGCGCACCAACAACAGGCGGGGTCCTTTTTGCCCAGAGCGACGCTTCGGTAGGGGTTCGCCAAAGTGGGAGGTCAAGTTCAACGACTCTAGCTGCACAGGTTGGTCCAAGCCACCTGCGAAATTCAACACGGTAATGCCGCAGTTGGATTGTTGCAAAGCTTGGTAGCGCTCGCAATCGAGACCAATGGCAGTGCTGATCAAAGCGCGGTTAATGCCGCTGTGAGCCACAACTAAAATGGTTTGATCCCCATGTTGAGGCAATACATCTTGCCAAAACTGTCGGGCTTGCTCGTAAAGCGCTGGTACGGGAAAGAAATCAACCGTACCATCCGGACCAGGAATTTCCATCCGCAGCTTGTGGGGCTGATCCCGCCACAACTGAATGTCATCAGGAAACTTGGTCTCAACGTCTGAGAACAGCATCCCTTCCCAGAGCACTAGATTAATTTCTTTCAGGTTATCGGTGAACTGAATTTCAGGAGGATAGTGCTCAGTCGCCGGAAAGCAAGAAAGCGCTAGCTGGGTCGTTTCCTTAGCGCGTTTGAGTGGGCTGCTGTAGACAGCATCAAACTTGAGGCTACTCACAGCTTCTCCCACCTTGAGAGCAGCAGCACGGCCCGCTTCAGTCAAGGTGGATTGGTCACAGTGACCCTGAACCCGGCGCTCAACGTTATAGCTACTCTCGCCGTGGCGCACCAGAATGACACGAGTACTCAGGGCTTTATCCTCCAATCAAAAAGTCAGGGCAGGGGTGTCAGAAAACGAGCGAACGATCGCCAACAATGCAGAGCCTTTACAAAAGTGATCAGCACAGCAGAGACCAGAAGAATTTTACCTTGTGGAGGAGACGCGCTGAATCACGAAAGATACGGTCTAGTCTGCTTTTTATGGAGGCAGCGATCGCCTGACTCACGCTACCAACTCGATGGCTCTCACGGCTGATAAGCTCCGGAGCAGGGCGAGCAGTGAGATAATGCCTTTGAGGCTGACATCAAACTCACGTTGATCGAGCTAAACGGATTCACCCCTCTCGCTAGAGGGTGAAGTCATTGTACTTGCTGCTGAGGAACGGAATGAGACTGAAGCAATTGATTTTAGGGGTTCTGACGATTATTGCGATCGCCTTTATTGGCTTATCTTTAGCCCAAAGCTGGAGTCAGCCTCAGGTTCAGAGCCGTTTAGAACTCTATCAAACCAATCTGTTGCTACACGCCTCCGAGTGGCAAGGCGATGCCAATAGCGATGTAGACTTCAAAGCCGCACGGGATAAATTGATTGGCGATGAACCCGTCAAAGCCGCTCTGAAGCAATATCAAGACGCTCGGCAATCGGTCGCAAGTACTTTAAGCAAGCTAGAGACACGATCCCAAACCACGGGCGATCGTGCCATCAAACCAGAAACCCAGCCTAAAGTGGCTCCTGTAACCGAAACCCCTGCTCCTAAAACTCAAGCTCAACAGAGCCAAGAGCCGGATGCCCAAATGAGTCAGCTGATTCATGAGTTAGACTTGCGACTCGGAATTCTACAGGCTCAGCAAGGCCAAACCGAGGCGGCTCTAGCAACCTGGAATCAACTCATTGCCACAACTCAATCTAGTAGTAGATCTAGCAGTTTAGGGAACACCGCCACTGCTTTAGTGGGCTTGTGGAGCGAACCACCTCGCCTTCTCCCTGACGCTGAGTTGCGAATCAAACAAGAATTAGACGGTTGGTTTCGCTATCAAGCGCTCACAAGATTGTATGAGCTGCAACAACGCCAAACTAGCCTCAGCGAGCTGCAAGCAACCGAACAAGACCTGGCTCAGCAAGCGGCGTTCAAATTATTACTAATTGCAGGAATTCCCGTATTTGGCTTTCTGATTGGGATCGCCATATTGGTCTATCTAGTTGTGCAATGGCTCCTGAAGGGCAAGCAAGCTTTATTAGTGCAAAACGGAACCTTGGGTTGGCTGACTCCCTGGGGTGGCGAAACCATCTGGCAAGTTTTAGTCCTGTTCTTTGTGGGGCAATTTTTTGTCGGGCAGCTTGCCTTACCTTTGGGTCTGGGAATTTTAGGGATTAACCCCGCTAGTTTTGATAGCCGCACCCAAGCAATTTATATCTTGGTGGTCTATGCCTTGCTAGTCACGGTCGGACTGCTGGTGCTCTACAGTTCATTGAAACCCTTCTCTCCCCTACCCAAGGACGAAGGTTGGTTTCGCATCAGTGGTCGAGGCAATTGGTTTTGGTGGGGGCTGGGGGGCTATTTTATGGCACTACCCTTAGTAATTTTGGTGTCGTTGATTAATCAACAGTTTTGGCAGGGACAGGGTGGCAGCAATCCGATTCTGCCGATTGTGTTGGAGGGCCGAGACAATGTGGCACTAGTCATCTTTTTCCTGACCGCCTCGATCGCAGCTCCTTTATTTGAGGAAGTGATGTTCCGGGGCTTCCTGCTACCCTCCTTGACCCGCTACGTGCCTGTCTGGGGTGCGATTACGATTAGCGCTTTTCTATTTGCCCTCGCTCACCTGAGCTTGTCAGAAATTTTACCGCTGATGGTTTTAGGCATGGTGCTAGGGTTCGTCTATACGCGATCGCGCAACCTCCTCGCTCCCATGCTGATGCACAGCCTTTGGAACAGCGGCACCTTATTGAGTCTCTTCATTCTGGGAAGTGGCTCCACTTGATGAGAGAAAAAACTTAGCCTTTTTGCGGCAATTTTTGGAGTCTTCGCCTAACCTCAAAGAAGAGGTGCCCATCTTTCCGGGTGTCTGAATGATGGCAGTAGGCTTAGAAGTTTATGCAGCTGACTCCAGACCAATTTGTTGCGACTCCTCCTTCCCCCAAAATCGTGACTTTAGAAGTTACGGGCATGAAGTGTGCAGGCTGCGTCAGAACCATAGAACAGCGGCTCAACCAGCATCCGGGAGTGGTTTCGGCCTCAGTTAACTTAGTCACTGAAGTTGCCACGGTCGAGTGTGAAGCGGAGATCGCTGACCCTATTGAGTTGGCACAGGTGGTGACCGCCGCTGGCTTCCCTACACAACCAAGAGCGATCGCAACAGACACTGATGCTCGTTCTGCCTCACCAAGCTTTAGTGAACGCTACCAACTCGGAATTCAACAACAAACCCGTCGAACTGCGATCGCAGGTTTACTTCTACTCCTCTCTGGCTTGGGTCATCTGGGACAGTGGGGCTGGCTCACAGTTCCAGGTCTCAGTAACATTTGGTTTCATTGGGGTCTGGCAACCCTAGCGCTTTTGGGCCCCGGACGTTTCATCTTAGTAGAAGGCTGGCGAGGGTTACGACACAAAGCTCCTAATATGAAAACGCTCGTCGGTTTGGGTACCTTCACTGCCTATACCGCCAGTTGTATTGCCCTGTTCTTTCCCAATTTGGGCTGGGAGTGCTTCTTTGATGAACCCGTGATGTTAGTCGGGTTTATTCTACTAGGCCGCACCCTAGAGCAAAGAGCCAGAGGCCGAGCTGTCGCCGCTTTTGAAGCCTTGGTGGCACTCCAACCTCGCATTGCCCGCCTGATTCCCCAACCCACAATTGATTCTGGAAATCAAACGGCGATCGCTTCACAAACCTATGTGGAGATTCCAGCGGAGCGAGTTCGAGTCGGAGAGTGGCTGCAAGTGTTACCAGGCGAGAAGATGCCTGTAGATGGCAAATTGGTGGCGGGACAGACTACGGTTGATGAGTCGATGCTGACGGGAGAATCTTTACCCGTGTTGAAGCAGCCTGGAGATTTGGTAGCAGCGGGCACCTTAAACCAATCAGGGGCGATCGCGATTCAAGCGACCCGCACAGGCAAGGACACCACCCTAGCTCAAATTATTGCCCTGGTAGAAACAGCGCAAACTCGCAAAGCCCCCATTCAACACCTAGCCGATACTGTGGCTGGCTACTTCACCTACACGGTCATGGCGATCGCGGCACTCACCTTTGTCTTTTGGTACGGGATTGGCACCCATCTCTGGCCTGAAGTCTTACATCATCCGGTGGGATTGGCGCTCACCACTCATGCTCACCTGATGCAGCCCTCCCATCTAGGCTATCTGCCTGCTCAAACATCACCGTTGCTCCTCAGTCTTAAATTAGCGATCGCCGTGCTGGTTGTTGCCTGCCCTTGCGCTTTAGGGTTAGCGACTCCCACAGCTCTTCTCGTGGGCTCTAGCTTAGGCGCAGAACAAGGGCTATTGATTCGCGGCGGCGATGTGCTGGAGCAAGCCCATTACCTCGACACCATTGTCTTTGATAAAACAGGCACCCTGACCCAAGGCCAACCAACCGTTACAGACTGCTTGCCGCTCTCTGATGCGAGTGTTCATTCTGAATCACTCTCTGCAACAACGTTGTTACAAATAGCCGCCACTGTCGAAAGTGGAGCACGGCATCCTCTAGGCGCAGCCATCTTACAGCAAGCCCAAGCTGAAGAATTGGCTCTCCTCCCTGCCAAAGACTTCTACACCGAACCTGGCAGCGGCGTTTCAGCTACAGTCAGCGATCGCGTCGTGGTGTTGGGTAATGCTGAGTGGCTGAAGCAGCAAGGCATTCGGGTGAGTGAGGCGGCTGAGCAGCAAGCCGAGTGGTTAGCCCAAACTGGCAAAACTGTAATTTATGTCGCGATCGCTGGCACCCTCGCTGGTCTCATTGCAGTCGCCGATCCGATCCGACCGGATGCTCGCGCCACTGTCGAGCAGTTGCAGCAAATGGGACTACAAGTACTGCTTCTGACAGGGGATCGTCCAGAAGTGGCAGCAACAATTGCTGAAGCGGTTGGGATTGCTCTAGAAAACGTCCGGGCTAAAGTTCCCCCCACCGAAAAAGCGGAGGCGATCGCTCAACTCCAAACCAAAGGACACCACGTGGCTATGGTGGGAGATGGCATTAATGATGCCCCTGCCTTAGCGCAAGCCAATATCGGTATTTCCTTGTATTCGAGCACCGATGTGGCCGTCGAAACCGCCGAGATTGTGCTGATGTGCGATCGCCTAATC
This sequence comes from Allocoleopsis sp., assembly GCA_036703355.1. Classification (GTDB taxonomy): domain Bacteria; phylum Cyanobacteriota; class Cyanobacteriia; order FACHB-46; family FACHB-46; genus Trichocoleus. The sequence continues at coordinate 5,685 of DATNPE010000063.1, forward strand.
GACGTTGTAAGATCAATTCGATTGAGTCGCGCTACCTTTCACAAAATTCGTCAAAATCTATTCTGGGCTTTCGCTTACAACATCTTGGGCATCCCCTTAGCTGCGGGTGCCCTGCTCGTCACAACAGGTTTTGTCCTGAGTCCAGCGGCGGCTGGAGCGATGATGGCCTTTAGTTCTGTCAGTGTGGTGACCAATTCACTTTTACTGCGTTACACTTACGCTGCTAAAAGGAATGAAGCACCTCAACTGTCAGACACTGCAAAAATCCCTCGCGATCGCTGAATGCCTCAAGTCTTGATTTTGCATGTTATTTTTAAGGCATTGTTACGCTCCAATCACCCTACAGATGGGTAATCTTAAGAAATAGCTGATATCAGGAATTTCAAGGCACAAATTTTTCAAAATTTCGTCAAGCTCTACATTATTTAAGTTTCTTCTAATTATTTGAAAGTTCTACAGCCCTATGCCTTTAGCACCTAAGCAAAACCATCTTTTAATTATTGAGGATGACAAGGGACAGCGACACTTTACCCTTGATGGCTCAGTCTATACAATTGGGAGGGACCTCAAGTGTGATATTTGTTTGGCCTCCCTCTTTGTTTCCCGGCGGCACGCTACCTTGGTGAAACTGCCGAAGGAAAATGGCAGCTACTACTATCGCATCCAAGATGGCAGCCTGAAAGGCAAACCTAGCGTCAATGGGCTATTAATTAACGGACACAAGCTTCAAGGCCATGACCTGCAAAACAAAGATGTGGTCGTTTTTGGTCCCTCGGTGCGAATCATCTACTTTGTTCTAGAAGAAGATGAACTCATGAACCTCGACCCCGACGAGTTAGAGATTCCTGAGTTTGATGTCACCTTAATTGATCCCAAGATGGTAGGCGTTTCTTCTGAAGATTAGGTGCTGTTTCTCACCTGCCTCACTGCTCTCCTGCGTCTCTTGCCACCTACAACTATAAAGTTAGTAAGTTAGTTCATCTACTTCACCCTCTTGGCAATGGCCCCAGAACCGACCCAAAATCATTTATTAATTATTGAAGACGGCAAAGGTCGGCGTAAGTTTGTGCTTGGTCAGCCTGCTTATTCAATTGGTCGAGACCTCAAGTGTGACATCCGCCTCTCTTCACTATTCGTGGGTCGTCACCATGCCAACCTAGTACAACGCTTCCGCGAGGATGGTAGCTACTACTATCGCATTGTGGATGGCGATCGTGAAGGCAAACCTAGCGTCAATGGCATCCTCATTAACGGCCATAAGCTGCAAGCCCATGACTTAGAAAATGAAGATGTGGTGGTTTTTGGGCCTTGCGTCCGGATCATCTACTTTATTTTAGAAACCGACACTCTCAGTGAGCTTGACCCTGACTCCTTAGACCTACCAGAATTTGATATCACGCTCATTGACCCCAAGATGGTGGGAGTCGCTTCTGAAGACTGAGTTACGCTAATCACAGCTAAATTGGGGCGATAATCAGAGAAAATAGGCTAGGATACAGGCACAAATCTCAACTGTGTTAGTTGGGCTGTGAGATTTACTTGTTTCTAGTCTTCGTTCGTCCACGGCATTAGACACTTGGCAATGGCACCAGAACCGCCCCAAAACCATTTATTAATTATTGAAGACGACAAAGGCCGCCGAGAATTTGTTCTTAGTAATCCGATTTACTCGATCGGGAGAGACCCCAAGTGTGATATTCGGCTGATCTCCCAGTTTGTCTCTCGCCGTCATGCCACTTTAGTACAGCTTCCCCATGAGGATGGTAGCTATTACTATCGGGTTGTGGATGGCAATCTCAAAGGCAAACCAAGTGCAAATGGTCTTCTGGTCAATGGCCGTAAACTCCAAGCTCATGATCTGCGGAATGAGGATGAGATCATATTTGGGCCACAGGTCAAAGCCGTTTATTACTTGCTGAAGCAAGATGTGATGTCAACGATCCCCCCAGATGAATTTGATATTACGTTGATCAGCCCTGGCATGATTGGTGAGCCTGAGGATGTACCTTAAGCAAGGCATTCTAGGACTAGCTGAAGCCTTGCTTTGACTTCTGAGTCGTTGCTGCCCAATCTTCTATCCTGCGACTGCTTCAATTAACTGCCAGTGCCGATTTTCTGCGACAGCTCGGCTGACCAACTCATACATTTGGTGGCAATGATTATCGAGATGAATCGGCAGTTCTTCATTTTTAATCACAAAATTCATCCGGATTTCGCGATCGGTAGCACCAGATTTATCAATGAGAACTTCTACCGTCACTAACTTTGAGAAGGAAATATGACCAGGCACCTCACGGGCCATCATGTAATCGCCAGTGTCATAAATAATGTCAAGATTACAAGACTCTAGAATCTCGATCAGCTGCTGCTGGAGATTGTTGATTGGAACTGCAACGGTGAACAAACAAGTATAGCGAGCCATAGGCAACCCCAGGCGTGGCAATTTTAAGACCTTCTCATCATAGCGTTCGCTAAGCATGGCTAGGTCATACTTAGGTTAGTAGCTATCACAAGACTTGAACTATCAAGGCCAATGGTAACACTCAGACTTCAGGCTGGACAAAAGCAAGTCGCTTTGTCATCACCTTGGTTTGATTGGTTTGGCCTTTACCAGCTTCTAGCATACCAGCCTCCGATCCGGACAGAATGATTGCGATTCAGTAAAGCCAAGGTTGGATGCAGCAATGATCGAATTGATTTAGCCAATGGACTTTGTGGATAGGCTGTTTGCATGTGCGCCAGGGACACAATTTCTGCTAAAGTGCGTCGAGGCTAGACCCAAGGGATTCAACAGCAGCTATGCAAGGCCGATTGATTGTTTTTGAAGGAGTTGAGGGCAGTGGTAAAACAACTCAAATACGGCGATCGCAGCAATGGCTGCAAGCAAGTCAGTGGTTTCAGGCTCTCCAAACCCAGAATTTTGCACCTGCCATTCTAGTGACCCGAGAACCAGGGGGCACAGCTCTCGGTTCAGATCTGCGTCAGTTGCTGCTTGGTTACCAAGGTCCAGAACAGATCCAAAATCGTGCTGAACTGCTTCTCTACGCCGCTGATCGCGCTCAGCATGTAGAGGGTTATTTAAAGCCGCAGCTAGCTCAAGGGGCGATCATTTTGTGCGATCGCTACACTGACTCCACAGTTGCTTATCAAGGCTACGGGCGGGGTTTAGATCTAAGCTTAATTGACCAGCTCAATCAAGCTGCTACAGGTGGTTTGGCCAGCGATTTGACTTTATGGTTAGATGTGGATGCTGAAGTTGGTTTGGCTCGTATGCGGCAACGGGGCCAAGCAGACCGCATGGAGCGAGCTAATTTAGCCTTTCATCAGCGGGTACAGCAAGGATTTCAGGCTTTGCATCAACAATATCCAGAGCGCATTGTCCGGATCGATGCCAGTCAGGACGAAACAGCCGTCGCCGAGCAGATTCAACAGGTTCTTAGTCAGCGCTTAACGCAATGGTATCAGCCACTTTTGCACCCTTAATCGGCCAATCGGCAGCGGTGGAGCTGTTGCACCAAGCTGTACTGCAGCAGCGGATTGCGCCTGCCTACCTGTTTGCGGGGCCAGCAGGGGTAGGGCGTAGTTTAGCAGCTCGATGTTTTCTAGAACTGCTGTTCACCCTGGATTTGTCCCCCTCTAAGCAGCCAGGACTGCAAAACCGCCTGCAACAAGGCAATCACCCAGATTTACTTTGGGTGCAACCCACTTACTTACACCAAGGAAAATTGCTGTCAGCCGCAGAAGCCGTAGCAGCAGGGCTGAAACGCAAAGCACCTCCCCAGATTCGCTTGGATCAAGTTCGACAACTGGCTCAGTTCCTCGGTCGCCCCCCGATGGAAGCAACGCGATCGGTGGTAGTGATTGAGCAGGCTGAAACTATGGCAGAAGCCGCCGCCAATGGTTTGCTGAAAACGTTGGAAGAACCAGGAAAAGCAACGCTGATTTTAATTGCCCCAGGAACCGAAGCGTTATTGCCAACCTTAGTATCTCGTTGTCAGCGCATTCCTTTTTATCGGCTCAGTCCAGAAGCACTGGCTCAAGTTTTAGAAAAAGTGGGTTATGCCGAAATTTTGCAGCATCCGGAGTTATTAGAGATTGCTCAAGGTAGCCCCGGAGAAGCGATCGCCAGTTGGCAACAATTGCAAGCGATTCCACCAGAGCTGCTGCAATCTCTGACTCAACCGCTACGTTCTACGCGTGAAGCTTTAGAGTTAGCTCGCCGTTTAGATAAAGCGCTGGATACAGAAACGCAGCTTTGGCTGGTGGGCTATCTCCAACATGCGTTCTGGCGATCGCGACAGCAACCCCAACTGCTGCAACATTTAGAGAAAGCGCGTCAAGCCTTGCTCACCTATGTACAACCGCGTTTGGTTTGGGAGGTGACCCTAACGGCGATCGCTCAAGCCTGAGATTGAGTCGATGTCCAAGTTTGCCTAAAAGATCACAGGTGCCTAACTCAATTTTTTCGCTTGTGGGCTGAAGTAATGATGGCGTTGCTTCAGGAGAAATAAAACTAAACCTTGCAACGCAATACTCTCCCCTAAAAGTTCTAAAGATTCTTCTACTGTATTTTTTAGCGCTGAGAAAGTGGTGCGATCGCCTGGTTCCATCTGCCACAATAGCGGCTGCAAGATTTGCTGGTTCAGGATTTCAGTGCCAAGACCGCCAGCCACAAATAAGGCTACGCCTAGACCAATCGTAGATGCCCCCAAAGGGTAGAAACGCCACAGCTTGACGAGATCGCGCCAGCCAAAAACCAGTACTAGAAACTGGAAACACAAATAGAAAACTATCCATGCTCCTCCACCTGCGGCAAATTTTGGTATCCAATCAGGAAGTTGTAATAAATGATGAAACTTGAATAATTTATCTGCTGCGAGATAGAAAAATCCTGTCGCTCCTGTGAGCAGAAGATACCGCGAAGACGACTGAAATAAGCAGTGTTTCCAAATCGCCACAGTGACGAACAAGCAACCGATTCCAAACAGCTTCATTGCCGCAAAAGTAACCGGAATCGTCCATTTTTGATCAAAATCAAAGGCGGGTAGGGCGCGATGCTGGAGCAAACTACTCAGCAAGTAGATCAGGCTAAAACCCACATCTGCGGTTACTAAGTAAAGTAAGAGCGCATCGCGATGGTGAGCGATCGCGCCTAGGCGCAACAGCATCCAGCGGTCCCCTTTAATTCTCCTGACCAACCGCATCTGCTAAAGTCGCTAGTCCGTGCTGCTCTAGCTTTTGCCCCAGCCCAGCCAAAATTCGCCGTACCATCCACGGGCCTTCATAAATCCAGCCTGTGTAAACTTGCACCAAACTAGCACCTGCAGTGATTTTCTCCCAGGCATCTTCTGCGCTAAAAATGCCACCCACGCCAATAATGGGCAGTTGTCCTTGGGTTTGCTGATAGATGAAGCGAATCACTTCCGTCGATCGCTGTCTCACAGGCGCGCCGCTGATGCCGCCAGCCTCATCTTGGACTGATTTGCCCGTGGCTTCAATCACCGCTGTCTTCAGATTATCCCGACGAATGGTCGTATTGGTGGCAATAATTCCAGCCAAGCGATGTTTTTGTGCCAGAGTAATCACATCGGCGATCGCCTCCCACTCTAGATCAGGTGCAATCTTGACGAGTATCGGCTTTTGGTTCTGGTTTTCCTGTTGCAAAGCCGCCAAAATTGGTTCTAACTGCTCGGTAGCTTGGAGCGATCGCAGTCCTGGAGTATTGGGAGAGCTGACATTGACGACAAAATAATCTCCCCAATCCTTGAGGAGCTGAAAACTGCCCAAATAGTCTGTAGCTGCCTCTTCTAAGGGTGTAATCTTAGACTTGCCAAGATTCACACCAATGGGAATTTGGAGCTGAGCCGCAAGATTGCTTGAGGATCGACGCTTACTTCTGGCTTCAAACATTGCTGCCATCGCTGCCGCCCCTCGGTTATTAAATCCCATCCGGTTTAAAGCAGCTTGGTCTAAGGGTAAGCGAAATAAACGTGGCCGAGGATTTCCAGGTTGGGCATGAAAGGTAACAGTTCCCACTTCTGCAAAGCCAAAACCTAGGCTAGACCAAACTCCAGCGGCCACCCCATCTTTGTCAAATCCCGCTGCCAAACCCACTAGATTGGGGAATCTTAATCCCCAGAGCTGTTGCTCTAGGCGGGCATCGTAGACACCACAAGACTGCTGCAACTGGGATTTGACCCAAGAAGCAGGTGGGCGATTATCCGTGCGATCTAGCCAGCCCAACAACTGTAGAGCTTGTTGATGCAGCCATTCTGGGTCTGCTTTCAGGCCAGAGAAGAGGAGAGGACGTAAACCAACTTGATAGATGTCCAATTTCGTCTGCAAATGTCAGGGATCAAACGACAGTCGTAAACAGCACCCATTAAGATTGTGAGCTAAAGAGCCAACGCAAGCACTTATCAATATTATGGGCATCCTAGATATTACAAGTTCTCTTGCCTAACTGGTTGGGTAGATTTATCAGCAAAAGGGGCATCACCAGATAGAATTTTGAGAGCTTGAAAAAATAATCATTCTTGATATCTACCAACTATTCCGCTGTCCCCTTAATTGACACTGTAATGACTGCCCACTGGCATCCCAAAATGGGTTAGAAATGTGTTGATCCTGATTTCAAGTGCCCTTTCAGGTCTAAAGATGCCTTGGATCTCTCTGCCAAATTCTTTGTGTAAAAAGCAGCAGCTGCCCGGAACTGGAGTCCAAATAACATGGGTCAGCAGAAAGAGCCGACAACCTACGAAAAACAATTAGTTGCTTTAGGTCGTGCCCTCCAGACCCTACGGGAAGAGGAAAACGTCGATGTTTTAATTGAAACGACACTCAATTATCTGCAAGATGAATTTGACTATAGCTTGATTTGGATTGGGCTTTACGATCGCCTAGAGCACCGTCTATTTGGCAAAGGCGGCGTCATGCCCAATAGTGACAGCTCTTTTTTGCGGCAGCGCTTCGTTCTGTCTCCTGGCGACATCTTAGAGCAGGTGGTGATCCAGCAGCGTCCTGTGGGCGTGCCCGATTTACGCGAAGAAACCCGTGCTGGAGAGTGGCGGAAAGCAGCTCAGAAATTTAATATCCAAGGCACGATGCTGTTTCCAATTCGCTACAAGGATCGCTGTTTTGGGGTATCCCTGCTGGGATCAACGCTCTGGGGTGTTTCTCCCCGCTCGGATGAAAAAGCTCGGCTTTCGATGATTTTTGGGGGCTTGGCTGCTGCTCTCTATCAAATTGAGGCGGATTGGCAGCGACAACAAACCAAACGCCCAGAGGAGCCATTGTTAACGCTGTTGTCGAAACTGCGGCAATTACCTACATTAGGGCAGCGGTTAGAAGCCGTCGTGGAAGAAACCCACCATTTTGTTGGGCCTTCCCGCACCAATATCTATTGGTTTGAGCGAGAACGGCGCTATTTTTGGCGACGCATCAGTAATCGTCAAAAAACGGCAGGCTTTAGCGATGCCAATCAGGTGGCTTCTGGGATTACAGTGCAAGAAATTAGCGGTTTTTACCAAGCTCTAGCCGCTGACCAACTGGTGTCGATTGGGGAAGCTCATAGCTCGCTGAAAGCGGACACGACCAGTCGGTTGATGCAGCAAATCAAAGCGCGATCGCTTTTAGCCGCACCGATTCTGTTTCAAAACGAGTTAATGGGCTTCTTAGCAGTAGAAGGTAGCGAAGCTCGAATCTGGGAAGAAGAAGAGAAAAATTATGTCCGGGGGGCCGCTCAACTGATTGCTTTGACCGCTCCACTGGAAGAAATGGAGGAGATCATCCAGCAAACGCGGTTAGACCAATCGCTGACCGCTGAAGTGACTCATGCCATCTACAGCGACGAAGACTGGAAGACTACGCTGAAAAATTGTGCCGATAAGCTCTGCCAACGATTGCGAGCGGAGCGCTTTATGGTCCTGCTATACGACAAAGACCAAGAGAAGTTTGAAATTTGCTACCAAAGCCAACCCGCTAATCGTCGGCCTGCCACAACGCCATTGAACATGCTCAACGATGTGGACTGGCAAATGCTGGAGCGCAGCACAGAAGCGGTCGGTATCGAAAACTTGGATGAAGACTTAAAGCTGATGGCTTGGCAAGATGTCTTCCTAGAAATTGGGGTGCGATCGCTGCTGATGTGTAGCACCTCGATTGGTCATCCTTTAGAAGGCTTAGTGGTGATTTGTCATGAAGCCACTCGTACCTGGAGCCGACCAGAGCGAGAAATTCTTCGTGTAGTGAGTCAGCAAATTGGTCTGATTTTGCACCAATGGCAATTGCAGCGGCAAACCGAGCAACAGCAGAAAATCTCTCAGACGATCCAGTGGGGTTTGACGACGATCCAGCAAACCTACCAACCAGATCGCCTAGAACGCTCGGCCTTACAGCACATTGCTCAGATTCTCCAAGTTCCTTTTGCCATGATGGTGACTTGGCTGCCCGGACGACGAGCGGGGCGAATTGTGGCTCCAGTGATGGCCAGTAGTCAGTTCATGATTAATGCCGAAATTGTTGTCCCTGTGCAAACCGATACCCTGGTGCAATGGGCCTTACAAGCCGACGGGCTATTACCTTTGACCGCTGACGACCTTACCGCCGAAACGCGCCAATGGCTCTCTGCGCCTGGGATGGGTCAAATTCTCGTCATGGCTCTCCGCACTGCTCCAGAGCACGAACCCACTGGCATTGTGGTTGTGGCAGATGAGCGATCGCGGCACTGGCCAGAACGACACTTAAATGCGTTAGGGACTCTGGTAAGCCAGTTGGCTTGGTCGCGCCGGAACTTACTGCTGACCGACACCCTTAAAGCGCAGCGGGAAAGCTTGGAGCGCTTGAACTGGTATAAGCAGCGCCGCATTGAGGAGATGTATCGTTCGGTCAATCTAACGCTCAAGCGGCTGAATGAACTCTCGACGCAAAAAGACCCCCTAGTTGGCACCCGCTTCCAGCAAAACCTGCGTCATTTGGGAGACACGCTCAATACCATTAGCCAAATGATTAAGGATGAACCGTGGCGATTACGGGCTTATGCCGAAACGGTGCCTGTAGCAACGTTACTCAAGCGATCGCTAGAGCGGGTTGATCACTTAATCAAACAACGCCAGTTGTGGTCACAGGTACACAACAACGAAGGCAACTTATCGATCGCTGGAGACGTTACTAAAATTGAGGCAATTTTGTATGAGTTGCTAGTCACAGCCTGTTATCGCTGCCAACCCAGTGGTCGCATCGATATTTGGTGCCGCACCTTAGAAGAACGTTGGCTGGAGTTGTCAATCACAGACAACGGCGTCATTGAGCCCAGATTGGTCGCAGAGCTGCAAGCAGGACGTTCGGTAGATTTACTCGCTCCTTCCACCCTGGATCAACCCCCTGGTTTGCACCTGATCGTATGCCAATCGCTGATTAAGCAGATGGGAGGTGAGTTCAATCTTTACAAGCTAGAAGATGGTCGCGTCCTCAGCCGTTTGGTGATTCCGCTAGCAGGTGGAATACCCACCGACAAAACCTACGCCAACCGAGGCAACACAACTGGCTTTTTCTAAAAGTGAATGCTCATAAAAAGCAAAAGGACAGGCTTTAACCCTGTCCCTGTTACCTTAATTCACGCCTGTTCTGGCTTCAACTACTTGCAGAATTAGGCTGCGAAGGCGGCCTTTGTTCTTGTAGCTGCGACTTTAGTCTTGAGGCTTAAACCATTTCCGTGGGAGCTTCGACCGCAGGTTGCATTTGAGGCTGGAATTGGAAGAGGGAGTAAACCACATTACGACGAATATCGGTCATCATTTCCAAGAAGAGTTCATAGCCTTCACTCTTGTACTCAATCAAGGGATCTTTCTGACCGTAGCCGCGCAGACCCACCGATTCCCGCAGCGCGTCCATCTGTTGCAGGTGCTCTCGCCACAGCGTATCAATCTGCTGCAAGATAAAGAAGCGCTCGGCTTGCCGCATCAGACCTGGCTGAATTTGATCGACTTGGGCTTCTTTGAGGTCGTAGGCAATCCGCACCTGTTCATGGAGGAAGGTTTTGATTTCTCCAATATTGAGGTCGATCAATTGGTCAGGCTCCAGGTCAGAGAGCAGATTCACAAACTCTTTCACTTTGCCGACCATGCTGCCCAAATCCCACTCCTCAGAAGGCAGGTCAGGATTGACGTAAGCTTCCACAATGTCATCCATTGTGCGCTCAGCATACTTAATCACCTGTTCTTTCAGGTCTTGCCCTTCCAGAACCCGCCGTCTTTCCGCATAGATCGCTCGACGTTGGTTGTTCATCACCTCGTCGTATTCAAAGACTTGCTTCCGGATGTCGTAGTAGTAAGTCTCGACTTTCTTCTGCGCCCCTTCCAGCGATCGCGTCAACAGACCCGATTCAATCGGCATGTCTTCTTCGACACGGAAAGCATTCATCAAACCTGCCACGCGATCGCCGCCGAAGATCCGCAACAAGTTATCCTGCAAGCTGAGGAAGAACTTGGTGGAACCAGGGTCCCCTTGCCGTCCTGCTCGACCCCGCAATTGGTTGTCAATTCGGCGTGACTCGTGACGCTCAGTACCAATGACATGCAGACCACCCAGACGGATCACTTCTTCGTGCTCGCGCTCGGTAAACTGCTCGTATTCTCTGCGGATCAGGTTATAGACTTCCCGCAGTTGTTGGATGGCTGGATTATCGGTGGGTGCTTTTTCAGAGGCAACTGCCACAATGTCTTCGGCTTCTAGTTCTGGTAGCGATCGCTCCCCATATTGCTGCACCGCAAAATCAACCGCTGCTCTTAGCTTTTGCTCGGTTTCTTTCGACAGTTGGGTGGGGAAGATTTGGGGTGAGGCTTTCCAGGTTTTGACTTTCTTACCGGGGACAAAGCCTTGGCCACCACCGCGACTCTCACTCGCACCCGCAATTCTAGTGACATCAAAGGTGTCTTCATCCTCTGGCTGCACAATCCGGGGCATGAAGTACTCACGCACCTTCAGACGCGCCATATAGTCAGCATTACCACCCAAGATGATGTCTGTGCCTCGACCTGCCATGTTGGTAGCAATGGTCAAAGCTCCTTTGCGGCCCGCTTGGGCGACAATCTCCGACTCCCGCTCCACGTTTTCGGGCTTCGCGTTCAGCAGGTTGTGAGGAATACCTTGCTGATGCAGGAGGTGAGACAGCAGTTCCGACTTTTCGACGCTGGTGGTACCCACGAGGATAGGACGACCAATCTGGTGGATCTCAGCACACTCAGCGGCAACCGCTTTCCACTTGGCTTCCTCGGTTTTGTAAACCACATCAGATACGTCTACCCGACCTGTTTTTCGGTTAGTGGGAACGATCGTGACTTCGAGCTTGTAAATCTTTTCAAATTCCACTTCTTCTGTCTTGGCAGTTCCCGTCATCCCCGCCAACTTGGGATAGAGCAAGAAGAAGTTTTGATAGGTAATCGTGGCCAGGGTTTGCGTTTCAGGCTGGATTTCAACATGCTCTTTGGCTTCGATCGCTTGGTGCAAACCGTCACTCCAACGACGACCCACCATGATCCGCCCGGTAAACTCATCCACGATCACAATTTCGTCATCACGGACAATGTAGTTGACGTCTTTGATAAAGAGTTCTTTGGCCTTAATAGCGTTGAAAACGTAGTGCGCCCAAGGATCTTTGGGGTCAAACAAGTCCTGAACCCCTAGAATTTTCTCAGCCTCAATAAATCCTTCGTCTGTTAACAGGACGTTACGCGCTTTTTCATCGACTTCGTAGTGGTTCTCCTGCTGCAACCGCGCTGCCACCTCAGCCGCCCGAATATATTTCTCACTGGGCCGCTCTACTTGCCCTGAGATAATTAGCGGAGTACGAGCTTCATCGACCAATACCGAGTCCACTTCGTCAATGACGCAGTACTGGAAGGGTCGCTGCACCACATCCACCATTGAAGTGGCCATGTTGTCGCGCAGGTAGTCGAAACCCAGCTCACTGTTAGTCGCGTAGGTAATGTCGCAGTCGTAGTTGCGCTTCCGCTCGTTAGGGGTCATGCTCTGCTGAATTAGCCCTACACTTAGACCCAAGAAGCGGTGTACCTGCCCCATCCATTCCGCGTCCCGGCGAGCGAGGTAGTCGTTCACTGTTACAACGTGAACACCTTTACCAAGCAGAGCGTTCAGGTAAGCTGGCAAGGTCGCCACCAGGGTCTTACCTTCTCCAGTTTTCATCTCAGCGATTTGCCCATCATGGAGAATCATGCCCCCCAAGAGCTGAACATCGAAGTGGCGCATCCCTAGCACCCGCTTGCCCGCCTCTCGAACAACCGCGAAAGCTTCTGGTAGCAGGTCGTCTAAGGACTCACCCTTGGCAACCCGCTGTTTAAATTCTGCGGTTTTACCACGCAACTCTTGATCAGAGAGCGCTTGAATTTCTTCTTCCAGCAGATTGATCTCGGTGATAATTGGCTGATATTTTTTGAGCTTGCGTGCGTTGGGATCGCCCAGCAGATTCTTAAGCATGGCAGGAGGGAGAGATATTTCCTTGAAAGCGCTTTGTTAAAGCTATAGAAGTTAATGTAACAAAGCTAGGTCTGGGAGTTTCAACCAACCTGTAATTCAGCGGCTGCGTTGCATTGAGTGAGTAGAAGCAGTAGCACTATTCAGACAAGCAACCAAGGCGCTCGTAGACTCAGATTGCCGACCCAAATCATTTTTATCGTATCATTTCAGCCCCGAGTGGGACGGCACAGCTTAGCGCGATCGCCGTCCAATTCGGTCGTAATCTCAACCCTTGAGACACTACGGTGAGTTTTCCCATTCGGGGGTGAGGCGGCGGAAGTTAAACTGAGCAGCGGCAGGGTGACAGCTAGCGCAGCTTGCCATTGTCAGCGATCGCGGCAATTGGACTCTCGGGTGCAGCGCTCTGAAGTAGCGAGAGTCAGCGATGCGATAAGGGGTCTCTTCTTCTTGATCATGGGCTCTAGAGAAAGTGCGTAAGTAGTCCCAAACCAAGAGACGCGGCGGATCAACCAGCGGTTTGATCTGTTGGCCGTAGTGTTGGCGGTCTTGCAACAGTTGTCGCCAAGTTTCGGTGGGCAAAATTGCCGGTGGCAAGCCGATGTGGCAGGTAGCGCAGTTTTCTAAATAGAGTTCTTGGCCGAGCTGGTACTTGGGTGGCACTGGGTCTACCGTGCCAATCGTAGCCGCAGGTCTGGAGTTTTCTAGACCAGGGGTGACCTGAGCCAACTGAACCGCTGTAGGAGTTTCTCTAGCCTGAGCCAAGCCCCATCCCAAAGCCACACTCCACAACAAAACCAACACCAGCAGCACAATTGGCGACCGCCGCCGCAGTCGCTTGGGGTTATGGTTCACAGGGGGCGTGGGGGATGGTTCTCTAGAACCTGTCAGTTTAGAAGGATGGGACATGCCTACGAACTCACTACCAAGACATTCAGGATGTTATCAGGTGTTGTGACGCGCCCTTAGGGTCGGAGGTGCCTGAAATTGGTTTGCCATTGGCGGTTAGGGAGGGTTCAAAACGTTCGCTGCTCAATTTCAGCTTTGAGTCAGTTGACCTAATTATCTCCGTCTAAAGTTTGAATTCGGACCTGACCGAAAGGCTGCCATTTATTTCTACCAAGAGCTGTAGATGGAGCCAGGAGAGCGATCGCTAAAATTAATGCAAAACTTAATCAATGCAGTTATTTAATCGGGAAAGTACCGCTGGCTTGTCAGCAATTCTCCACTGAGTCAGGAATTGCTCTAGACCAGATTGGGGGAATAGGCATTATCTTTGTTGATTAAGCCTGAATGCTTAACTCAGTGAGCCGCCTTTCCAGTTGACCTATCATCCCACTGCGAAAGCCACTGCCGTTCTTGCAGGAGCTATAGAACCACTACTTATTTCCCTAGGGGAGAGGAAATCTAGTTGTGATGGATTGTCGCCATATTCAGTTTT
>DATNPE010000064.1:0-16078 GCA_036703355.1 Allocoleopsis sp.
ATGTAGAGGAGGTTGAGTAGAGGAGTCTGATCGGCTGCTCCAACAGGGGTGTTCTCGGCTTCCTTATAGCCTAGAATTGCGCCATCCTTACCCACCGTGACTCGATACACCAAATCTTGGTCGAACTCTGGGTCTTGCTTCCAAGATTGGTCGATCTGGTCGTAGAGCTTGCGGCTTAAACTGTCCAATTCTGTAGGATCGGTGATCTCTGGGGCAGCAGCTATAGCCGCCTGTACATCCTCTAGATTGGGCTGGGTGCTACTGGTGGGGCTAGGTGTGGTGCTGGTAGTCGGAGAAGCAGTTGGGTCAGCCGTAGGGCTAGTTTGCACGGCGGCAGCATTTTGAGGGGAGGGGCTCGCCGCACTCGTCGGGGTAGGCTCCTGCGACTGAGTATTATTCGGTTGAGAAGCTGGGTCTTGAGGTTTCTGAACTTGCGGAATGGGAACCAGGAAAAAGGCGACAGCCGCTAGAGCCAAACTAGAGACTCCTACCGCAGCAGGCACGACTCGCTCTGCTGTAATTTGACGAGCCGCAGTATACCGCTTGGAGACGGGCGCTAATTTCAGCGTTAGGTCAGGGAGGGTTTGGGCATCAGCAAAGAATTGATCGACTGCGTCAATCAGATCAAATAACTGGACTGTGTTGAGATCAACCTGAGTAGCGCTGGCAGCTTCTGCAACGGCACTTTCCGACGACTGCACAATTAAGCGATGCTGATTGCGGTCTACTCGCTCTAATTGGACGGCTGAAGCAGACACAGGCAGGTGAATACCGCTGAGAAACTCTTGAGCATAACGGCTCACGGCTGCTACTAAAGCCACGAAGAAATCGCGCCCTCCCGTGAGCGGTTGCTCTCGTCCAGCAATACGGCACTCAGCATTAATCAAAATCGACATCAAAGGCCGTAGGTCGGTTGGATTAATGGAGTCAGTCGGATCGCTCAATCCTTCCAAAACTAACGTGCAGTTGGGCAAGCTGTACTGACGTTGAATCGTCATTCTACCTCTCCATCAAACAAACTGATCCAAAACCGTTGCATACCAAATGTGCCTGTGCACAAAAGCAGCTTGCCTAGTAAATTCAGCGCTAATTCGTTTAATTTCTCGTCAGTGCTGTATGCTAAAACGCCAGCTCGTCGGGGGTTCATTCTGGCCCGGAAGTGAGCCCGGAAGCGCTCTAGGTAGTCATACAAGCGGAAGTGATGCTCGACCGAAAGCTGTTTCTCGGTAAGTTGTTGGTAGGCGAGCAACAGCTGGCGAATCACCACGGTCAGCCGACGTGCTAGGTGACAGGCGATCGCAACCAGTGCCTTAGCTTCTACCAAGGTCAGAGGTTGACGCTGACTATAACGGCGTAATGGATTCGTGCTGCGTAAACGCCACAAAGCCACTCGATTCTTAATAATGTCTTGAAGTTCTAGCTCTTTGGTCACGGCCAAGATGGCCTCAGATCCCCCTAAGTCCAGCGCTTCAATAGCCAACAACATCAGGTCAATTTCTAGGCGAGCACGACGCGGACAAACGCCAGCGCTTAAGTCTGGATCGGGCAGGTTCTCCAGGATTAAAGGAGTGGATGGGGCGGTTAGACTCGTTGACGGCATTGCGCTCACAGAAACATTCATTCCAGCTTGCTAGACCTTAGGGGTGGACTATCAGCAGTAACCTACCGATAGTTAAGAATTTGCGTTCAGAGCATCGGGGATCTGCCAATGTTTATGATTCCCCAACTCTACTTAGATTATTCGAACCCAGTGAATAACAACTCTAAATGTTTAGAATCAGCCAAAACTTTACAGCCTTACATTGTACGATTTCTGAGGCAACTGAATTGACTGGCTCCAAAATGCTTATTCAAGCGATCGCAGCCAATTTCAGGTTCAATTAAACAATAGTTGCCGATTGCACCCTCAATTCTTACTCGCAATTCTATGGATCTGAAATCCCTCATTCGTGAGATTCCCGATTTTCCCAAGCCAGGGATTTTGTTTCGAGATATTACAACCCTCCTGCGCGACCCAGCGGGACTGCGCTACACCATTGATACCCTAGCGGATAAATGCGCCGATTTGGGTGCGGACTATGTCGTGGGGATGGAATCACGGGGATTTATTTTTGGGGCTCCTCTCGCTTACAAACTGGGGGCTGGCTTTGTGCCAGTTCGCAAACCTGGAAAACTGCCCGCTGCGGTTCACACGATTGAGTATGAACTAGAGTACGGCATGGATCGCTTGGAAGTGCATCAGGATGCTTTCCAGTCGGGCTGCCGAATTCTGATCGTCGATGACCTGATTGCAACAGGCGGCACCGCTCAAGCCACAGCGCAGCTAGTCCACCAAACAGGCTGTCACCTAGTAGGCTTTGGATTTATCATCGAGCTACGGGATCTAAAAGGCCGCGAGCGGTTGCCAGAGGTTCCGATTGTGACCTTGGTTGAATATTAATACTGGGTTGAATGACTCTTTCTGATCGTGGCGGGCTGGACTCCTTTGGACATCGGGTAATCTCCTCGGTTACCAGCGAAACCTTTGTCTATGTGGTGAAACGTTTACTACAAGCGTTGCTGACGCTGTTGCTGGCATCTGCCTTAAGTTTCGCGATTATTCAGCTAGCACCCGGAGATTACCTCGATACTTTGCGGCAAAATCCCAAAATTTCGCCGGAGAGAATCCAAGAACTCCAGCAGCAGTTTGGCTTAGATAAGCCGATGTTGGAGCAGTACGGGCGCTGGCTTTGGCAGATCCTGAAACCTCATGTGGTCAAGGTAGGGCCGATTCCCCTGATTTTGCCTCAAGGGAATTTTGGCACCAGCTTCGTTTATCAGCGATCGGTGGCGGCTTTGTTGTGGGAGCGAGTCGGTAACACGCTATTGCTGGCGATCGCTTCATTAGTGATTACTTGGGCGATCGCCATTCCGCTTGGCATTGTCAGTGCGGTGAATCATAATCGTGTGGCAGACCGAGTGTTGCAAGTGATTAGTTATATCGGTCAAGGATTTCCCAGTTTTATTACGGCGCTGTTGCTGCTGATTTTGGCTCAAAATACGTCCCCACTCTTTCCGGTGGGAGATATGTCCAGCATTAACTACGACGACCTTTCCCCCATTGGCAAAATTTTGGATGTGGGTTGGCATATGATTTTGCCGACACTCGCCCTCAGCGTTACTAGTTTTGCGGGCTTGCAGCGGATCATGCGCGGAGAATTGCTGGATGTCCTGCGCCAAGACTATATTCAGACAGCACGGGCCAAGGGCTTGCCAGAAAACCGCGTCATTTATGTCCATGCCCTTCGCAATGCAGTCAACCCTCTGATCACGCTGCTAGGGTTTGAGTTTGCGGGTCTGCTGAGTGGGGCGTTTATTGCCGAATTTTTCTTCAATTGGCCTGGATTGGGCCGATTAATTTTGCAGGCGGTGATTGCTCAAGATCTCTATGTGGTGATGGCGAGTTTGATGATGGGTGCAGTTATGCTAATTGTCGGGAATCTGTTGGCTGATTTGCTTCTGAAGGCCGTTGATCCCCGCATCCGCTTGGAGAACTTGAAGTAGCAATCTGCCTAGATTATTTCAAAAATAATCTTTAGATTAATTTTATTTTTCTCATCGTTTCCTGAGGTGATTATGCTGACTCAGGTTTATTACGCCATTCGCTCCAAACTAGATGGCAACTACCTCACTGCTAACTTCAAACAAAGTTCTAGCAATACCAAATCTAGTTATCTACTTCTGTTTCGAGAGCACTTTGAAGCTCTTAGTTATTTGAATACTCATGCCTCAGATCTGAGCGATCGCTTTGGGGTGGAATCTATCCCTGGCACTCAAGTCAACAGTTTAATGAAGCGTTGGGGCTTTGCAGGCGTGGGAATTGTGCAAGACCCTCTCATCCCTCAGGTAGAGTTTCTATCTTCAGTCTCATAACAGTTAGCTTCCCAAGCGATTGTTGGAGCTTGTTTTGAATTTATTTCTCCAGAATCTATCCGGATATAGATGTATTAGAGTGGCAAATTCCCGCAAATTAAGTGCAGGTCACTCAGGAACCCAATCATCAAGTTCCTGCTTAATCGCACATAATAACTGTTACTCGGAGAAGCTCTATATGCAATCTATTCGCATCAACTTATCTGCTCTTCTACGTCCTGTACGCTTTTTAGTAATTGCTTTTACTTGTGCCTTACTGTTAGTTGCTCAAGCCGCTCCTGCTTTCGCCGCATCCTCGATGTACTCAGGCAGCAGCAGCCCTACGAAGGGTGAAGCTCAGCTCAAAGGGATTGAAGAAAAATCTCTGGAGGCATTGGAAGCAGGGGGTCCTTACGGGCTAGAGAAGGAGGAAGCTGAAACCCAAGGCAAAGGTTTGAACGCGGCCCAGGGTGATGCTGATGTCAACAAGATGTATCGCCCTTCCAACTCCCAAGATGCTCCTCCCTCGGTTGAGCAAAACGTGAAGAAAGGCTTAGAAAAACTGCAAGGTAAGTAATACGGCCCGGAAGGCTAGAAAGTCCTGAAGTTGCATTATCGTCACTGCTGACAAGCCTTTTCATCTCACTTCTATTTTGAGAGGCAGTCAAAATTTTAGGGTAGGTTTTCGTAACCTGCCCTTATTTTTATAGGAAGACTTGAGCCAAGCGATCGCCTGCAAGGTTGGTTGATAGTTTTTGCGAAAGCGGGCAGCGAGAATCGAACTCGCATCAATAGCTTGGAAGGCTATGGTTTTACCACTAAACTATGCCCGCATTGAAATTTTTGCTTGAAAATTGCATTAGTGCTTCATAATCAAGCCTAAACTAGGATACCACGATTAATTCAAATTTTGCGCCGAAAACCTAGAAATCAAATTGGACTAATCGTAACTTGAACATCCAAGTTGCTAAAAACAGGAATCTCGGCATCATCCTTG
Source organism: Allocoleopsis sp. (assembly GCA_036703355.1). GTDB lineage: Bacteria > Cyanobacteriota > Cyanobacteriia > FACHB-46 > FACHB-46 > Trichocoleus. The sequence goes on from DATNPE010000064.1 coordinate 4,889, forward strand.
CGACCCACTGCTGGGTTGAATTTCCAATTGCTAATTACACACCTCGCTAACTGGTCGTAGGCGTTGCTACCACTCGGTTCTTGGATCACTGTGTCATCGCCCAAAACTTGCCCTTGGTCATCGATCGCAATTCGGAGGGTGACTGACTGGCCAAAATAACGAACACTTTCAGGATCGAGAGAGCAACCGAAGGCCGCAGTCGCATCCGAAAAAAAGGCTTGGCTGGTGAATTGGGGTGTCGCCAAGCGATCGGGAATGTCACCAACCCCGGATGGGGCACTGGCACTGACACTGGCTTGAAATTGAGCAGGTGTCGCTTCCTGGGAAACGGGCACCTGAGCGATCGGCCCATCTGGGCTCTCACTGGCTGGAGGTGGAGCAGAGTTATCTGTGGTTGGGGGGAATGGTGCAGGAGCGGTAGCAGTTTCACCTTCTGTCCCTGATAGCGGGTCATTAGGAGTTCCAGGTGTACCTTCACCGTTATTTGAGGTTGGATCTATTTGGCCTTGAGGCTCGGTTGGGGTTTCTTCAAGGGGTGGCTGCGATTCATTCGGGATATTGCTGGAGGTTGAGGGCGGCGTATTAGTGTTATTGGGATCAGGGGGTGCCTGACTGGTATCCTGCTCTGGAACAGGACTGGGTTCAGAGCGAGGCAGGACGGGGGGTGTGAACGGTAATCGGGCTTGTGGGTTTCCAGGCGTGGGTTGATCAGGCTGTGATGGGTCAGGGTTAGGATTGGCCGATGGAGCGATCGCTAGCGGTGTTGAGGCATCAACAGATTCGGGAATGATGGCTGTGGTTCCAGGCTCTAGGGCTGGAGGTTCGCCGTCGGCTGGAGCGGTTGCCGTAGCGTTGTCCTGACCAGTTGTGGTTGTTGGTGTAGTGCCTGCAAGGTCATTGTGAGCTGCTTCAATGGCTGCCCCAGAACCCAGGTCAACCAGCTCAATAGGGGTAGCACCGTTTGCTGAAGATTGGGCGATCGCGACCCGAATAGACCACCAAAAGCTGAAGGCTAAAAGGAGATGGATGACCAAGGAACCAGAGATGACTGTTAGCCAAAGATGAGGGGGATCAACGTGGCGACGCCAATCAGCAGACCTGGTTTGAGCAGTGGAATCGGTGAGTCGTGTCATGGTCAAACTTCAAACTAGCCTGCAAACCTCAATTGAGTTTTCTAGCCCAGCCTAATGTAGATAGCAGCTTTACTGGGCTGCGCCCATCCTAGTCTAAGCAATCCAGCTTGTGTGGGTGCGTCATGCCACTTCTTGACTCGGCTGCCTCCGGCGCTAAAAATTCTAACGATCGCCATTTCCAAGTAGCTTTTTCGAGATAATCGGAGCAAAGCGGGGAAATTCTACGAATGCGGTTACAAGATATTTGTAATGGAACTGCCACCTTAACTTTGCAGCAGATTGCGGCAGATGCCGACTTAGTCAAGCAAATTCAAATTCGATTGCGGGATTTGCAGATGCCGATCGGTGAGCCTGATGGTCGTTGTGGCCCGTTAACTTCAGCCGCGATCGCCCGATTTTGTCAGGCTTTTAATGCACCTGCTGGCGAACTTAGCCCAGGCATTGCTAAGCAGCTGATCCAAGCTAAAACGATTCCTAACTGCAATCCGCTGCTAGAGATGTTGGGTTCAGAGCAAGTGGCTGGTATTTTAAGCTGCTCTGCTAGTGATGTAAAAACCTACCTGCCAGGGGTGTTGCAAGCGTTTCAGCAGCGGCAACTGCTCAATCGCCCGACTTTGATTGCTGCGATCGCCACCATCGGAGTTGAAACAGGGGGTTTCCGCCCGATCCATGAGTGGGGTGGGGACGCATACTTCACAGAAATGTATGAAAACCGAGAAGACCTAGGCAATATTTACGCAGGAGATGGTGCCCGCTATCACGGACGTGGTTTTGTCCAAATTACCGGACGAGCCAACTATCGAGAATACGGCGAAAAGCTAGGATGCCCGCTAGAAGATAATCCCGATCTGGCCCTTGACCCTAAAATTGCTGCCGAAATCTTAGCGTTATATTTTTACGATCGCGAAGTGGATGTGGCTGCCCAAAAGAATGATTGGGAGCAAGTAAGACGTGCGGTGAATGGCGGCCTGAACGGTTGGGATGAGTTTATTGACTTCGTTAAACGCGCCCAGAAGATGCTGTAGCAGTTTATTGGTTTTGCTGCTTCGTTTCTGGCTTCAGGGCAAAAGTTAGCACCGTTTCATCCACTCCTTTCAACTTCAGCGGGCTAAATTTGGTGATTTCTTCCTCTCCCAAGTAATCCGCCACAGCCGCCGAAACCAAAATGCAGTTCGGCTCTGCTGCTGCTTGAATTCGAGAGGCGATATTAACACTAGGGCCAATGGCTGTGTAGTCGGCTCGATCCGCGCTGCCAAACATCCCGACCACTGCCGTGCCTTGGTGAATGCCACAGCGGAATTGCACCTGACTAATCCCCTGCTCTTGCCAGCGTTGGTTGAGCCGATCGAGGGAGCGGTACATTTGCCGAGCCGCTGCGATCGCCCGTCTTACTTGTTCATTGGGAGTTAGTTCTTCTGGAGCCCCAAACAGGGCTAGAATGGCATCTCCCATAAACTTGTCCACAGTGCCGCCATTGTCAAAGATGGCCTGCGTCATTTCTGCCAGGTATTCATTTAGCAACTCAGCCACCCGCCGCGATCGCAGCGTATTCGATAACTGAGTGAAGCCAATGATGTCGCTAAATAGCACTGTTACGAGGCGAGGTTCTGGCCGCAAATCTAGAGACAAATCACCCGCCGCCGCCTTTTGCACCATCGTCGGAGGCAAGAAACGCCGCAGCACAGACTCCGTTAAGTAGGTATTCAGCTCAGCCACTCGTCGCTCATTGGCTTTGAGGGCCAGCAAGTTCCGCACTTCTGCCAGTAGTTCGCGATCGTTAAAGGGTTTAGACAGGTAGGCATCTGCTCCCCGCTCTGCACCCTCAATCCGGGTATCTTCATCAACTTTGGCTGTCAACAAAATGATTGGAGTACCCCGCAAAGTGTCTGAAGCCCGCAACATCTGGATCATGTCGAGTCCAGAAACCAGCGGCATCATCAAATCGGTCACAATCAAATCCGGATGGTGGGCTTGGGCTGCTTTAAACCCTTCGCCGCCATTGCGAGCAGTTAGGACTTGATACCCCGCCTGCCGCAGCACCCTAGACACGTAAGTGCGTAGGTCTGGATTGTCATCCACAACCAAAACTTTGCTGACCGATGTGGCTGCCTGTTCAGTCGTTTGATCGGGTTGAGGTTCAGCGATTTTGTTGACCACAGCTTCCAGCGCTGGGAATCCTAATTCGGAGCTGGGTAGCGTTTTTTCTTCTTTTTCGTAGATTTCCGCTTCCACATCGGCCAATTCCACCGCAGCCCGACTGATCTGTGCTTCCGTGGGCACCTCAATCACTTGATCTGCTGGTAAATGCGCTAAACCTGTCTGAATCCAGACCGTAAAGGTTGTACCCTCGCCATAGACAGATTCAACCGAAATCTGTCCCCCATGCAGTTCCACCAGCTCTTTCACCAGAGCTAGACCAAGGCCGCTGCCTTCGTAACTGCGATTGGCAGAGCCTTCAGCTTGCCGGAAGCGCTCAAATAAGTGAGGAATTTGGTCGGGACGAATGCCAATGCCTGTATCTTTCACTTGCAAGAGGCAGTGATCCCCAGCTAGCTGCATGGAGACGGTAATGCTGCCGCCTGCTGCCGTAAACTTCATGGCATTTGACAAGAGGTTGTATAGAACTTTGTCAAATTTCTCTAGATCGAGATAAATCTCTGGGCAATCTTTGAGTTCTGTGAATAGCGTAATTTCTTTTTTGTCGCAGTAGGGTCGGAATGAGTCCACCACCTGACTGACAAACTCTGTCAAGTTGCAAGGGCGAAAACTGGGTTGCATCCGCCCAGCATCCAATCGTTGTAAATCCAGCAGTTGATTGACGAGTCGTAGGAGGCGGCGCGAGTTACGCAAGGCAATCACAGCTTGATCGTAAGCTAGGCCTTCTTTCTGGGCGACGGCTGACTCTAGCGGGCCAATGGTTAAAGTGAGTGGTGTGCGGAATTCATGAGAGATGTTTTGAAAGAATTCGGTTTTTTGCCGATCGAGTTCTAGAAGTTGTTCGGCTTGCTGGCGAGTTTTTTGGTATAGCCGAGATTGCTGTACAGCGATCGCCGCTTGGGCCGCTACCGCTTGAGCCAACTCAATCTCAGAGGCTTGCCAGTGGCGGGAGTGACGTACTTGTCGCAAAGAAATGCTGCCAATAATCTTGCCATCGGAGAGCAAAGGCACGACTAGCAAGGCACGAGCAGGCGATCGCAGCGGCAAATCTACAACATTTAGCTCTGGATGTTGGCCCAAATCTTCAATGGCTACAGGCTTCTGTGTCAGCAGTAAGTGCTGCAATACAGGATTGCCTTTGATGGGTACCCGCGATTGGGGTAAATGTCGAGGTGAAGTTCCCCCGTCCTCTAAGCCATCCAGGATCATGTCCCGATGAGCGTGGTTAGAGTGGTTGGCCTGCGTTGTGGTAGAAATCTGGGTCAGTGTGAGCGGCAGATGAAAATTGTTTGTTTGCTCCATCCTGGGGGTGGAGTGAGGTAACAAGTGAGTGAGATCTCCTCCGGTGGCACTCGCAGATTCTGTTGGTAATGTCGCAGAGTCATGGAGTCCGACACACTGCACGTACTCATCATCTTCTGTCCATAGTGAGAGCGCACAGCCATCTACATGGAGGGCTTGCCCTAACTGCTGCGTAATGGCGGCAAAGATATCTTGCGGATCTAAGCTAGAACGAATGGCTGAGGTAATGGTGTTGACCAATGCTTCCCGTTGAGCCAAGGCTCGAACTTGTTCATAAGCCCGTGCTTGAGATAAAGCTAAGGCTGCTTGGTCCGCGACCACAATCACCAGTTGAATTTCGTCATCTTGCCAGACGCGAGGTTCTCCAGTTTGATGCAAGGCTAAAACTGCCATCAAATCTTGGCGGCAGAACAAAGGCACAATCAGACTAGAGCGAATATTGGCATCGCTATAAATCTGTTGACGCAGCGTAAATTCTGGAATATCTACCTCATCGGCATTGAGGGTAGATAGGTCATCGAGAATTTTGACCTCATGAGTTTTCCAGACCGTTTGGGCGAGATAGCTCCAATCCTCGGTGGTAGGGTTACGAGTCTCCGGTGGGATTGGTAGTACGTTGATCTCACTACTGCTGGAATTGGGTGTGTGATTGGAATTAGGACTGCTAGCGGAGCGAGCGGTATAAACAAACCAATCATCTTCCATGCGATCGCCCTGACAGGGACGCAGAACGCAGCAACTCACTTCAAACATCTGTCCCATCGTATCGACAATCGTCTGCATGATTTGTCGATAGTTGAGAGCGCTGCGAATCGTGTTAGTAACCGCATTGAGTAAAGATTCTTGTCGCAGCGTGCGGCACAATTCTCTAGTGCGGGCTTTCAGCACATTGTGAGTATCTACCGCTTGCCGTACCACGCCTTTCAGCTCTTCGTCATCCCAAGGCTTGGTGACATATTTGAAGACTTTGCCAGAGTTAATGGCTTCTACTAAGTCTTCCACATCGGTGTAGCCCGTCAGAATAATCCGAATAATATCCGGGTACTGCGTCGCTGTCAGGCTCAGGAACTCTGTACCACTCATGAGTGGCATACGCTGATCGGAAATGATGACTGCAATATCGCCTTCGCTCGCTAGGATATCCAGCGCCACAGGTGCACTTTCTGCTCGCAGTACCTTAAACTCTCGATGGAAAGTTCGGTAGAGCAGATCTAAGTTATCTGGCTCGTCATCAACAACCAGGATTTTGGGTTTACTGGTCTCTGGGGATTTCATGCACCGCTCTCCTGCTTCAGAGGCAGTTGATTCAACGATCGTGGCACTAAATGTAAGTTGCTAGAACTGGCAAGACTAAACTGAGTCAGGCTATTGGCTAACCTGAACAATAAACGAATGAGTCGAATGAGTCGATTGGCAGGGAGTTGTTGCACTACAGGTAGGGCGATCGTCGGTTGTTTTAGTTTTTCCTCCCCCACTCTTCGTAAAGCTCGAAGACTGAAGGGCTGCTGACGACATACCTGGATGAAAGGCAGCAGGGCAGGGGGCTGCACCCCAGCTTGGGTGAGCAGTCCTTGGCGACCAGTACTGAAAACAAGAGGTGTGACGACAGGCGCAATACTCAAAGACAAGAAAATCCGGTTGCTAATCTGTACTGATCTACTAATTCCGTCTGAAACAGTACTCCTCAGCAAAAATTGTGACAATTTTAGGGAGGAAACCTCGATCATGATGGTGGTTAGTACGCTAATACCCTGCTGTGTAACTGCTGCAATCAGAGCTGAGTTCTCAGGCATCTGAGGTTAAGGTGCCCAGTCTCGTCAAGGATGTAGCTAGGGTTAGCTCAAGGTTGATGCACTCCTCATATAATCCTAATACAGTTCTAATGTTGCAAAAGTTAACAAAATCATTGATTCTGATGAGGCCGCAGCCAGCATGATCAGTTTTGGCTCCAGAAATCATCTAGGATCTCTCCTGGCTATGTATCTTAAAAACAGTAAGTTTGACCTTGTATTCTTCAATGTCTGATGAGCAAACCTCTCTAGGACGACGACTAGATTCGCCCAATTTCAGCGTCCGTGTTGCTCAGTTAACAGACTTGACGGGTCTGACTGACATCCTGGCCGATAGTTTTCATTCGCGGGCTGGTTTCAGAGATTGGCTGTATCCACTGCTCCGCTTGGGCATTTATGAAGATTTACGCAATCGCTTGCGATCGGCAGCCCCAGATTATGTTTGTTTGGTGGCTGTGCGTACAGCTTCTGAAACAGAGCGACCTGCTGCAAATCCAAGCGATAACTTGATTGGAACTGTAGAGATGGCGCTGCGTCCTTTCCATCTGTTTCAGTTCCATCCCAGTAAACATCTCTATCTTTCCAACTTGGCAGTTCGAGCAGAATACCGTCGTCAAGGGGTGGCTTATCACCTGTTAACCGCTTGTGAGAGCATTGCCTTGAGCTGGGGATTTCAAGATATTTATCTGCATGTTTTGGAGAATAACTATCAAGCCAGACGGCTTTATCTCAAAACAGGGTACAAGCTACAACAGGCCGATCCAAGTTGGAGTGCCTGGTTGCTGAGACAGCCAAGGCGCTTATTGCTACACAAGCATCTTGCTGCTACCCCAGCAGTGCGATCGCCCCAAGGTTAGGTAATCAGGATGGCGCTATAACCGTGATTTGGCGATGGCTGGCTGAGCCTGTGCGCGATCGCGCTTCTCTCCAACCCACCTGCGATCGCGCTCATAATTTATCAATTTTATTAAGAATGTTAAATTCTTGGGAATCTAAATTTTATTTATAGAGAATTTAAGTTTGCACAGCCTCTTCATTTGCTCTTCAATGAGTTTCGATTAGTCTTCATACAGACTTCAAATTTTTAGCTCTGTAGTGTGGGTTTTCGGCATTGACCTGTTCCCGGAGTTATCCTGGCCCAGGATTGATGGCGTGCCATAAAATAAGGGTGTGAAGCCAGCATTTGACTCCTGAATGCAAACCATACAAAATTAACGTCAAGTTGTCGCAGATCTGTCCCGATTATTTTTTAATCGATGTACTTGATCTACTGAAGGTTAGGTTTGCTAGCCTGTGCTGGGTTCGGGTGCATGCCCACAGGAAGTGACTAGGAGTAAGTCTTGATGGATAGCGAAAGCCAGCAGCGCTACCAGACTACCTCTTGCGAGGTTGATATTCCCGTTGGCCACACCTGTGTTGTAGGCAAACACACAGAAGCTCAAAACATTCAAAGGATGAATATTCCAGATCCCAACGCTTGCCGAGCTGTTGTTGAGCACCCAAATTCCACCGAATTCATCACTCAGCTCAATAGTGGACAGTTGTTGATGGTGAATAGCCGCCGGAGAAATGGTTTAGTTATTTATAAACAGTTTCATGCCGAATTCGCTGGTCCTGGCGCAGCTGTGGGTGGTTTTTTTGATGTCGATTGTACACAGGCGATTCCCGTGGGAGATTTGTCTCTCGTAGAACCAGAAACCCATGAAGAGCGGCAAAAAGCTTACTTAATTCGCCGTCAGTGGATTCGACTGACACAACAATTTACTGACAATGCGGTGCCATTGCAGCGGGCTCAGATGATTTTGAATCAGTTTGATAACTATTTTGATCCCAGCACGGTGGCCCAGCTGCCCGATGAGGCGTTTGCGCTGTTAGTCGGAGTCTTGCCGCAGACGATCCGCATGATGCGTCAAGGCTCTACCAATCTCAATTCCAGACCCCGGCGTTGAGAACTAGGGTGAGTTAGTACGATCAGTGACAAAAAGCTTGGATAGCAGCCCAAATCTGAGAGCTAACGTTAGTCAACGCATGATCACTGTCTAGCTCGATCAGCTTGACCCAAGGACGTGAAGCAGCAAATTGCTGACTGGCTGCAATTGGGATCACCTCATCGGCATGACCATGTAGGACCAAAGTAGGGATCGGGCGTTGTAACTGGGCTTCTGAGTATTGAGCTGCGTCGCGAATAAAGTCGTAACTGAGGGGGAGCGATCGCCCTTCGCCATAGTGGTAAACCGACAAGTACTGTTCAGTTTGCCAGCGCTGCACTTGCTCCTGACCTAAGCGTGGTAGCCAATGATCCAAGAACTGAAATGCTGGTGCCAGTAAGACCAAGCGTTGGATCTGAGCATGTTGTTGGGCCGCCCAAGCAGCGGTTAAGCCGCCAAAACTGGAGCCAATTAACGTCACAGGGGTCGCATCGCTAGGAAGCAGAGCCGCAACCTGTTGCAGTTGGCTGGTCAGCGTTAAGTGGGTGAAGTTGGGTTGGTTCAGATCGGGGATCACTAGCTCAATCTCCAAAGCTTGGAAGCGATCGCGCAGATCTTGAGCTTTGGTAGAACGGGGGCTAGAGGCAAAGCCGTGCAGGTAGATGTAGCGAGGCGATGAGGCAGTCATACTAGCAGGTGAATCAGGGTTCTAGCTAAGGTCAGACCTGAGTATGCCAAAATCCCACGTCTGCTAGAGGCAAATTTGAGCCAACCATCGCAAAATAGGGCGGCAATCGTTGCAGAGCCGTTTGGTTGTGGAGCGATCGCCTGAAATCTGTACATTTTGACTGGAGTTGGTCATGTCTTACCCCCGTCCTCTTGCAGAACAAGTGGTGCTAATTACCGGAGCTTCGACCGGAATTGGTGCGGCTTTGGCCCGTGTGTTAGCTGCAAAATTTTTCGGCATTCGGCTGGTGCTAGCGGCTCGGAGTGCAGAGAAGCTAGAAGCGGTGGCGATGGAGTGCCGTAAAGCGGGAGCTGAGGTTTTGACAGTACCCACAGATATTGCTCAGATTGATCAAGCTCAAGCACTCGCCCGAACCGCGATCGAGAAATTTGGTCGGGTAGATGCCTTAGTCAATAACGCAGGCTATGGGCAGATGGGGCCGTTGGAATTGGTGCCTGCCCCAGCCACACGCCGCCAGTTTGAGGTGAATTTGCTCGGTCCCTTGGCGCTCACCCAAGCGCTAATTCCTAGCCTGCGAGATCAAGGTGGAGGGCGCATCATCAACATTAGTTCTCTCGGTGGTCGCTTAGCGTTTCCTTTTGGGGGGCTCTACAGCGCTTCTAAGTTTGGCTTGGAGGGATTAAGCGATGCTCTCCGCATGGAATTAGAACCGTTCAATATTCAAGTGAGTGTGGTGGAGCCTGGGCCTGTCAGTACAGATTTCTTTGGGGTGGTGGCGACGGCAGTCGAAGAAGCCGTGCCCGATCCCCAACATACCCCTTACCGTGCGGCCTTCGAGAAGCTGAAAAGTCTGGAGCAGCAAACCAGCAGTCGCGCCTGGAGTGCCGAACGAGTCGCAGATGTGATTATTCAAGCCCTCAGCGATCGCCGTCCTCGACCGCGTTACTTGGCAGCGACAGGGGGTGGCATCTTGATATTCCTCATGACTAAACTGTTGCCGACTTGGGCGGTAGATAAGTTCTGGCAGCGCTTTTACGGGATCGATCGTGTGGCAAAAGACTGGCAGAGTCGCCAGAAATAAGCGACACTAGCCTTTACTGGGCTGTGTGAAGTAACGAGTCTGCTAGCTCCAGCTCAAACCCAGGTTACTTCACCATTTTTCGTGTTTTTCTCCACTGCTTACAGGCAGTCTCAGCGCTCATGGATTTGCTAGAGTACCAGGCGAAGGAATTGTTTCGGGAGATGGGCATCCCTGTGTTGTCCTCCCAGCGGATTGACCATCCCAAAGACTTGAAAGGGTTAAAAATTCCTTACCCGGTGGTACTCAAGTCGCAGGTACGAGCAGGCGGACGCGGCAAAGCGGGGGGGATCAAATTTGTCGAAAACACGATTGATGCGATCGCGGCGGCTCAAACCATCTTCAATCTGCCGATTATGGGCGAGTACCCAGAAGTTCTGTTGGCAGAAGCAAAGTATGACGCCAATCAAGAATTTTACTTAGCAGTGGCGATCGATCCTTCAGCTCGCCGTCCGATTTTGTTGGGATCGCAGCATGGTGGCGTGCGCTTGGAATCATCCCTAGAAAAGATGCAGCAAGTGATGGTTGACCAGGAGTTCTCGCCGTTTTACGCCCGCCGCTTGGCACTCAAAATGGGCCTGCAAGGGGCACTGATTCAGTCAGTGAGTGCGGTGGTCGAGAAGATGTACCAGCTGTTTGTCCAGAGAGATTTGGATTTGGTAGAAATCAATCCTTTGGGGATCAGCATTAAAGGCGAGGTCATGGCTCTCGATGGCAAAGTCACCGCCAATGATGACGCCCTCAATCGTCATCCTGACTTGGCTCAGCTCGCCGTGAAGCGCAGCCAACGGATGAAGGAAACGGTAGCCCAATCCGCAGGCCAGTACGGTCGTTTTGCCAAACTCCCCTTCCTCATTGAGATGGAAGGCGGCAATATTGGCATTCTCTGTAATGGTGCAGGACTGACCATGACCACTCTGGACTTGGTGCATCAAGCAGGGGGGAAACCCGCAAACTTGCTCAATATTGGGCGAGATTTCTATAGCGATCGTATGCCTGCCGCTTTACCCGAACGCATTGAGCAAGGGCTAGAGCTGATGCTTCGTGACAAAAGTGCCAGAGTGATTTTGGTCAATCTCTTGGGCAATATTGTTTCCTGTGATGAAGTTGCTCA
>DATNPE010000065.1:0-3292 GCA_036703355.1 Allocoleopsis sp.
CGAAGAAACCACAAATAAATTCAGGAATGTTATCAAGAGGCAATAAAGTTTTGAATGAGACTGGGGCAATCACTAGAAAAAGACCAGTAGGCTCTAAGCAAGCTCAACAGAGTTGCAAGCGATCGCTCTTGTAAGGAGAGACCATAGAAGGGCGATCACCCCTCTTCCTATCTCTAAAGAGCGATCATAAATTGGGTTGGGAACTCAGAAGTGAATTGTGCTTCTAAGTAAGTGAATGAGTTGCGATCGCTACTTGATGATGGGCGAGCGAATGAGCATTCCTGCTGAGAAGGCCAATATTACTCCGTCGGATAGTAACGTCTGAGGCGAGAAAAAAGATAACCTTCAGGCAGATATAGCAAAACAGAATTTGTGAGGTGGTTGGTGATGACTGGTTTCTCTCGCTGGACTGCAAAAAGCACAGCACTCCTGGCTTTGGGACTCACAGGTGTTGTAGCTGCGCCTGTCGTTGCACCCATCGTCATGACAGCCCCGGCGAGTGCGGCTGAACTCTCCGATGTACGAGACCATTGGGCGCGTCCATTTATCGAAACCCTGGCAGATGAAAACATTATTACGGGATTTCCTGACGGCACCTACAAGCCAAATCAGCCAGTAACCCGTGCCCAGTTTGCCGCGATCGTGCGGAAAGCATTTAATAAAGCACCCATTCGTAGCTCACGCGGCTTTACCGATGTCTCCAGTAACTACTGGGCCGCCAGCGCGATCGATGCGGCTTACGAAACTGGTTTCCTCTCCGGATATCCCAACAACCAATTCCGTCCCGATGAGCAAATTCCACGGGTACAGGTCTTAGTCTCCTTATCCAGTGGCCTCACCCTGAAAGCAGACCAAGCCACTGCCAATACCCTCGGTGTGTATGCAGACGCACGACAAATCCCCTCCTATGCCACCGAAGGAGTTGCCGCAGCTACCGAAGACAACATTGTGGTCAACTATCCTAACGTCAGTTACCTCAATCCCAATGATGTTGCCACCAGAGCCGAAGTTGCTGCCTTTGTGTATCAAGCTTTGGTCAAATCAGGACGACTCCAACCTTTGGCAACTCAGCTCGATGTGAATCGCTATATCGTCAAGAGCAACACCTCTGGCACCACAGCCAACAATGGCGGTCAAACTTCTGGCACTGGCACCCAAACCACCCAAAACCCAGAATTACGCATTGCTCAAGGCACCAAAGTCAACGTTAGATATGAAGCTTCGGACAAAATCGTGGTGGCTCCGGGCGAAAGTATCAATATGACGCTAACCACCGCGAGTGATATTAGAAACTCTCAGGGCAAGGTACTAGTTCCAGCCAACAGCCGTCTGGAAGGTCAGTTAATTCCCCGTTATAGCGGTTCTACCTTCCTGGGCACGCAGTTCGTGGCCCAGCGTTTGTTAGTGGGCAACCAAACCTACAGCAACCTCAATGTCACTTCTCCTTTAGTGACTGCCAAAGCGCCAGAGGAGGCAAAGCGCCAGAGCCTAGAAGATGCCGCCATTACCGCCGCTGCCCGGACGATCGCTGATACAGTCTTAGGGAGATCGGTGAAACCAGCAGATATCCTCACCACGATTTTGACTGGGAGAACTCCTGGCACCACGACGACAACCAACCCTCAAAATCAGTTAGTGATTATTGATCCAGAAACAGATCTACCACTCACGTTTGGCTCTGACTTTTATCTGAGTGCGATCGCGAGTTCTTAGAACCGAACCCTTGGGGGCGCTTGCCCCCAAACCCCCGCTGAAGGACGGCTGCGTCCTCCAGACCTCCTCCAGAAGGAGCCGTTTGTATGATGTGTAAGTTTGTGAGGCAAGGGGAAGATAAGATTCTTAGCCCCTCGCCTAGGAGGCGAGGGGTTGGGGAGAGGTTCTTTTACATCTCCGTGAGATATTGTTGATAGCCGACTTGCTCTAGCTTGTCTTGTTTCTCCATCACCATATCCTTGAGAGATTGGCGATATTTTTGGACTCGTCTCATTAACTCTGGGTTGTAGGTAGCGAGAATCTGAACTGCCAACAATCCCGCGTTTTTAGCATTACCGATCGCAACCGTGGCGACAGGAATTCCGGCGGGCATTTGCACAATCGAGTAGAGCGAATCTACACCTTGCAGATTGCGGGTCGCAACAGGAACCCCGATCACTGGTAAAGGAGTGAGGGAGGCCACCATACCGGGTAAGTGCGCGGCTCCTCCCGCTCCTGCGATAATGACTTTAATACCGCGTGTGTGGGCTTGCTGGGCATATTCCACCATGCGTTCTGGGGTGCGGTGAGCAGAGACAATGCCGACTTCGCAGGGCACACCGAACTCTTCACAAGTAGCGATCGCGGCTTGCATGGTGGGCAAATCGGAATCACTGCCCATGATGATGCCAACTAAAGGTTGAGTCATTGAGATTTGGAATTTGAGATTTAGGATTTTGGATTAAGTTAGAACTTGCGGTTTAAGTGTTGCAACTCTCAATCCAGCACATGGATATTATCAAGGCGCGGGTACCTGGTTACCCAGGAATTCAGCATATTCACATCGAAGACGGCATCATTCAGCGGGTCGAACCAATGGGGCAGTCCGTAGCTGGCATCATCCCCATTCACGAACCCTTACTAGATGCAGGTGAAGACTGGATTTCCTTAGGTGGCGTTGATCTACAAATTAATGGCGCTTTAGGGTTAGCCTTTCCAGACCTCGCTCCCCAGCATCTCGATAAACTCACTGAAATTTGCCAATTTCTCTGGCAGCAAGGCGTCGATGGCTTTCTCCCCACCATCGTCACCACCTCCGTCAAGAACATTCAGCGATCGCTCGCCACCCTCACCCAATTCATCGAGCAGATCCAGCCCACCCAAACCGAAGCCGCTCAAATTCTTGGCGTGCATCTAGAAGGTCCATTCCTCAACCCCGAAAAACGCGGTGCCCATCCCGCCGAGTACCTACTGCCCCTCACTATCGAGCAAATCAAACGAGTCCTCGGCGACCACGCCCACATCGTCAAAGTTATCACCCTCGCCCCCGAACTCGACCCCACCGGAGACGCGATCGCCCACCTCCGATCCCTCGGCATCACCATCAGCCTCGGCCACTCCCAAGCCACCGCTGCCCAGGCCCAACAAGCCTTCGCCCAGGGAGCCACAATGGTCACCCACGCCTTCAACGCCATGCCCAGCCTGCACCACCGCGAACCAGGGCTGCTCGGAGCTGCGATCGCCAACCCCAACGTGCAATGCGGCTTCATCGCCGACGGTCAACACGTCTCCCCAATCATGCTCGATATTTTGCTAAGAG
>DATNPE010000066.1:0-3579 GCA_036703355.1 Allocoleopsis sp.
CAAGATTTACGTTCTCACTCAGTTCAACTCAGCTTCTCTCAATCGTCATATTGCTCGCGCCTATAACTTCGCTGGCTTTACCGAAGGATTTGTTGAAGTACTTGCGGCCCAACAAACCCCCGAAAACCCCAACTGGTTCCAAGGGACGGCAGATGCAGTTCGTCAGTACCTTTGGTTGTTTGAAGAGTGGGAGGTGGATGAATACCTGATTCTCTCTGGCGACCACCTGTATCGCATGGACTACCGCCAGTTTGTGCAGCGCCACCGAGACACCAACGCTGACATCACCATCTCTGTGGTGCCAATGGATGAGCGCCGCGCTTCCGATTTCGGTCTGATGAAGATTGATGGTTCGGGCCGAGTCGTGGACTTTAGCGAGAAGCCCAAAGGTGAAGCTCTCAAGCAAATGCAGGTAGATACCACCGTTCTCGGATTGGATGCTGCCCAAGCCAAAGAGCAACCTTACATTGCTTCGATGGGCATTTATGTCTTCAAGCGTGATGTCTTGATCGACCTGTTGAAGCAGTCCCCAGAGCGGACTGACTTTGGTAAGGAAATCATCCCCGCTTCTTCCAAGGATTACAACGTCCAGGCTTACTTGTTTGATGACTACTGGGAAGACATCGGAACCATTGAAGCTTTCTACGAAGCTAACCTGACGCTAACTCGCCAGCCGCAGCCACCCTTTAGCTTCTATGACGAGAAGGCCCCGATCTACACCCGTGCCCGCTACTTGCCACCGAGTAAACTCCTCGATTGTCACATCACCGAGTCGATTATTGGGGAGGGCTGCATTCTGAAAAACTGCCAGATTCAGCACTCTGTTTTGGGTGTGCGATCGCGCGTAGAATCCGGATGCGTCATCGACAACTCACTGCTCATGGGTGCTGACTTCTATCAACCCTTTGCCGAGCGCAATACTAACTGCGAAACGCGCCAGGTACCAATGGGGATTGGAGCCAACACCACCATCCGCCGAGCAATTATCGATAAAAACGCTCACATCGGTTGTGATGTGCAAATCATCAACAAAGATCGGGTAGAAGAAGCGGATCGCGAAAGCCAAGGCTTCTACATCCGCAACGGCATCATTGTCGTGATGAAGAATGCTGTCATTCCAGATGGCACCATCATCTAGAGCAGCGGCTAGGGGTGTGAAAGTAGAGGAAGATGATTCGCTAACTCCGCACCCCGCTCGCCTAATTATTTTGATCGGGTTGCCAGGAAGCGGCAAAACTACCCTGGCTCAACATTTAATTACAGCAAGCCCGGAGCGTCGGTTGATTTCGACTGATGCGATCCGGGCTCAATTATTTGGCGATGAAGCTGTACAAGGGCCGTGGCTCCAGGTATGGCGAGAAGTGCAGCAGCAGTTCCAGCAATCAGTCATTCAAATTGCTCAAGGCCACATTCAGGATGCGATTTACGACGCGACGAATACAGCTCGCAAGCAACGGCGACGGGTCTTAACTTTGGCGCGATCGCTCGGCTTCAAGGATATTGTGGGTTTGTGGCTAGATTTGCCTTTGGAAGTGTGCCTAGCGCGAAATCGTCAGCGCGATCGCGTAGTGCCAGAAGCGGTAATGCTACGAATGCATCGACAACTGCTCGGCGCACCCCCAGCGCTACAAGAAGGATTTACCAGTTTAATTCGTCAGTCTGAAGCTAGAAAGTCATAGTCGATGGAGGGAAATTGCGATCGCCTGACGCGCAAGAACCGAACTTCTCCTAATTAAAACCTCTGATACCTTAAATCTAGTTGAGACGCCCACAGACAAGGGATTCGAGAGACATTCACAGGTTTTGAGAGGTTAGAGTTATGGCACTCATTCGTTGGGAACCCTTCCGTGAAGTTGACACCCTCCAACGCGCAACAAGGTGGTGAAAGTCAATTTGGCAGGATGAGCGAGAGGGTAGCGATCGCGTCCCAGCCCGCCAAGCCATGCCAGTTTGATGACTCAAATCAGCACTTAATTTAACCGAAGTTCAGGGGAGGGCGTCACTGACCGCTCTGCCCTGAATCTATGTGTAGAGCCAGCAAAATCAAGCGCTGTGCCCGCTGGTCACTCGTTACGACGCCGCTAGAGCAGACGAATTCAGAAATAAAGACATAAACTGAAACTATAAAAGGAGGTAGGTGGATGGCTGCAACCGACTACAAAGACTACTATGCTGTTTTGGGCGTGAGCAAAACTGCCACTGCCGACGACATTAAAAAAGCATTTCGGAAGTTAGCCCGCAAGTACCATCCAGACGTTAACCCAGGCAACCAAGAAGCCGAGGCGCGTTTCAAAGAAGTCAACGAAGCCTATGAAGTGCTATCTGACCCAGAAAAACGCCAGAAATACGATCAATTTGGTCAGTACTGGAAACAAGCGGGTGGTGCTGGTTGGCCTGGTGGCGGTGGCAGCCCCAATGTAGATTTCGGCAACTTTGACTTTAGCCAGTACGGCAGCTTTGACGATTTCATTAACGAGCTGCTAGGTCGCTTTGGCGGCCCTGGTGGTAATTCTGGAGCGGGACGGCAAACTTATAGTTATCGCACTAGTCCGGGTGGTCCAGGTTTTGGGGACTTTGGCGGTTTTGGTGGCTTTGGTGACAGTACAGCGCCTCCCCCGCAAGACAGCGAAGCCAGCATTAGCCTCACCCTAAAAGAAGCCTTTCAAGGCGTGCGGAAACGCCTCAGTTTAGGCAGCGAGGTGATCGATGTCCGGATTCCGCCGGGTGCTAAACCAGGTAGCCGTATTCGAGTCAAAGGTAAAGGGCAAGCCAGTCCCTACACAGGTCAACGAGGGGATTTATACCTCGTGGTTAACATTCAACCACATCCCTTCTTCCAGTTCGAGGGTGATAACTTGATCTGCGAAGTGCCGATCGCGCCTGATGAAGCGGTATTAGGAGCACAAATTGAAATTCCTACTCCCGATGGCAGCGTCACCATGAATGTACCTGCTGGCGTGCGGGCAGGGCAATCTCTGCGCTTACGTGGAAAAGGCTGGCCCAATCCGAAGGGGGGTCGCAGCGACCAAATTGTGAAAATCGCGATCGCCTCTCCCAAAGAACTCAGCCCCCAGGAACGCGAGTACTACGAGAAAATTCGAGCGATTCGCAGCTTCAATCCACGCAGCCATCTCCAAGGAATGCAGCTCTAAATTGCCGCAAGCAATTCCTCGACACTGGCGTTGTGGGACAAAAACGAGAACAAGTGTTTAAAGCGCAGGTTGCCTTGAGCATCCAGCACAAATTGGGCTGGCAGAGGTGCGCCTAGGGCTTGTCCGACTTGGTATGCGCGAAATACCTGACAACTGGGGTCACTGAGGAGCGGCATCTTTAACCCCAAGTCGCGCACCACAATTTGGCTTTGGCGTTCATCAGTACTGGTAATCAGCAAGACTTCCACACCGCGAGTTGTAAATTTTTCGTAGTTCTCGTTCAGCGCCTTAATGTGGGGGAAACAAAAGGGACAGTACTGCTTTTCCGTAAAGATGCGTGTAAAGGCCAGAATTACAGGCTGCTGGGCGCGATAGTCGGATAACTTCCGGCGTTGTCCATGCTTAATATCGGGCAACTCGAAATCGG
>DATNPE010000067.1:0-4901 GCA_036703355.1 Allocoleopsis sp.
AGGAGAGTTCCCACTGACGACCCATGTAAGCAAAGATGCCAATGAGGAAGTGGAACACCACTAGCTGGTAAGGGCCACCGTTGTAGAGCCACTCATCGAGGGAAGCTGCTTCCCAGATGGGGTAGAAGTGGAGGCCGATCGCGTTGGAAGAGGGCACAACCGCACCAGAGATGATGTTGTTGCCGTAGATGAGGGAGCCAGCGACGGGCTCACGGATACCATCGATGTCAACGGGGGGAGCCGCGATGAAAGCGATGATGAAGCAGATAGTAGCAGAGAGCAGGGTGGGGATCATCAGGACGCCGAACCAGCCCACATAGAGGCGGTTGTCGGTGCTGGTAACCCAATTACAAAACCGCTCCCACAGGTTGCCGCTTTCGCGTCTCTGTAAAGTAGTTGTCATGTTTGGATAAGTGCTAAATGAACTCGTGGATGTATTGAGATTAAGCAATCAAAGCAGTCAATTAATCGAGTCAATTAATGTCTGCTTGATATATAGGTTTAACATTACTTCTTACTTCATGGACATTAAATAATGTTTATTTTTATGTGAGCAGTCAGACTAGAATTTATTTAGATTTGTAAACAAGTTTTGGTTATATACTATAGAAATATTTTTAAGTAGAGAAAACAAACAAGTTTTTAATGATTAAAAGCTTAAGATTAGTTAGTTTACAGGGCTTACCTATCACCGCTTTTGCATATAGGTACGTTAGTTATCTGTAGAAGAGTCTACCCTTGCGGCGATCGCTGAAGCTTGATCTGACGCTGACTTCACGTTCTGCAATTTTGACCAAGACCTGGGTGGAGTAAGTTTATTTTTATAGAATTTTGTAAAATATTTGAAATAAATCAATAAATTTTTGACCCAAACAATGAAGGAAGCGATCGCTCTGATCGCACTCTGAATCTTTCTCGTCAAATATAAAAATATTCTAAAACTATTACCTACTCAAGCTGGGTATTAAATGGGTAGATCAACCCTAGGCTCAGAGCAGTAAATTCGCGAAGATATTCATACAGATAAAAACAAATAAAAACCGCTAGCGAATCGCATAAATTAGCTAGCTTTTAATAAGAAAAAGCCCTGGTCTCATGGATCGGGGCTTTGTTATTTTTGCTGTCTGCTTGGATGTCCCACACGCCTTGGCTTTACCTGAGCATTATTTGCCAATTTCTCAAGCCGCACTACAAGTTGATGCCCTACTTCTACACGCTGGCTTGGGAAGTGACTCAAAAAGGCTATCCACCCGTCCGTCCCATGTTTGGGTGCGATCGCCAAGACCCGGTTCTTTGGGATGTCGCAGATGAAAATTAGAAATCGAAGTAAATGTAGGGCAAACTACCCTGTGGTGCTAGCAGCCAAACGAGATAGAAGCTAATGGGTACGAGAAGCAGTTTCAGGGGCCAGTTGAGCTGTAGCTTTAGACCGCGATTGAAGGCATAGGCCAGACCCATGAGCGCCACAATTAGCCACAACAACAGAGCAATTTGCGGTCGCTCCATTTTTAGCCCTTCTAGATAAATCTTTTGGGTGAACTGAGCATCAGGGGCATGGCCCCAAAGATGTTGCACGACCCAAAAAGAATCCTTGAGGTTAGGGAGACGGAAGAAAATCCAGGCTGTAAACACCATGAATTGTGTGATCAGCCAAGCGGTGATGGCACCTGGAATGCTGAGCCAGAACGCTTTGAGGCTAGGAATGCGATCGCTATAAGCCTGGGTCAACCTATGCACTACCAAAGCCAAGCCATGAATAGCTCCCCAAACTACAAAACCCCAAGCCGCTCCATGCCAAATTCCCGCAATCAACATCACAATCATCAAGTTGAGGCAGGTGCGGGCTAAGCCTTGGCGCGAACCTCCTAACGGAAAATAAAGATAGTTTCGCAACCAATCCCCCAGCGTCATGTGCCAGCGTCGCCAAAAATCAGCAATGCTGGTGCAAAAGTAGGGAAAATCAAAGTTTTGTGGCAAGTTGAACCCAAGCAGCATGGCACTGCCTCGGACAATATCGACATAGCCGCTGAAGTCTAAATAAAGCTGCAAACCGTAGGCAAAAGTCGCCAGCCACAAGTCACCGCTGCCTGCTCGCTGGATGTTACCAAAGCAAAGATCGACAAACGTACCGATGTTGTCGCTCAGCAGCCCTTTCTTCACGGCCCCACAGGCAATCAGCCAGATGCCTTCCACGATTTGATCAGGCTTGGGGAATTGCTGCGCCTTGAACTGAGTGGCGAATAGGTGAAAGCGCGTAATGGGTCCAGAGATTAACTTGGGGAAAAACAGCTTATAAGCCGAGAACTTGAGAAACTGTTGTGTGGCGGGCGCACCTCGGTAGACATCCACCAAATAGGCAATACATTCAAAGGTAAAAAAGCTCAGTCCCAGGGGCACAAGCAGATTTTCATCGAGCCAGCTCGCATTTTGCTGCGCTGCGGCCCAATTCAAGCCGCCCCCCAGACTGGAGAGCAAAAACGGCACATACTTAAAGCCCACGAGCAGCAGCACATTGGCGACAATGCCAAACCCCAGCAGTTGCCCTCGACGACGGCTCCAATCCTGTTGGGCAAACTGCCAGTCCTCAATGCGCCAATCAGGGGGTTCGCCGATCGCCTGCCCAATCCGAAAATTGAGCCACAAACTCGCAAACAGCAGCGGAATATAAACCACCTGCAAGGAAGCATAGAACACCAAGCTGGCAATCAGCAGCGTCCACAACCGTAGCCACGGGTCTCGGAGCGACCAGTAGATGCCGAGCACAATGACCAGAAAGAGTCCGTAGGTAAGCGAGAGGAACGTCATGAATAGAAGCAGATCTAGCTGGACTGGGAATAAAAAAGGATTCTGCTAGGGATTGACAGTCGAGAGCGGCAAGGTTTCGGGAGTGGTGGTCGGTGAAGTCTGCGATCGCGGCCAAGGAATCAGCGGGTCTTGAGCCAATCGGTTCGAGACTTCGTAAGCACCATAGCGATTCAGATGGCTAGGGTCAGAAAAATAGTCGTTCTCAGTCGGCCAAAGCTGACCTAAATCACGAAAGACAAAGCCGTTCTCCGTGGCAAGCTGTACCATCTGCTGCCGAAACGCTTCTTCATGTTCCATCCGCACGGCATCCAAGTAGTCTTTGGTCAGGGGGAGGTTCACAAAGACGAGGGGAATTTGCTTGGCTTGGGTAAACTTCACCAGAGAATCCAGCGCTTTCATTTGCTTGCCTTGCAGGGCAAAAGCCTCATAGTCGCTGTCATAATCACCCGTGACTTTGGCGTATTTCTGATAGTAAGTAGCAGGGTTAAACCGCAGAGACAGCGGCAAGAAACCATCAAAATCGATCGCGTACAGGAGTGAATCTGGCTCCCCTGCCTCCCCATTGGGAGAAGCGGATTTAGCCCCAAACTGCCCTTGCGTTGCCAGCAACTGCCCCAACGTTGGCTTTGGTTTCAACACGTCTGCCCACTGTTGCTGCAACAACTGCTTCAACTGATCGCGCTGGGCATAAGTAGCTGAAAAAGTACCCAATGAGGCGTTCATCCATTGGTTCAAAGCTTGATAGCTGGCTGCCAAAGAAGTGCCCACAGCCTGGTTGCTGTCGGGGGAGGTGCCCGCTGGGCTAGCAGCACTGAGGTTATTAGTGGCTACAGTTGTCACTGTAGGTGAAGTCGGCGGATTGGGGGTATCAGGAACAGTCCCCGCCAATACTTGCCGATAGCCCTCAGAAACAGCGATCGCGTTGTAGGTAATATCCACTCGACCACTATTAAATGCCCGCGCCCCATCAGCCCAAATAATCAGCTTTGGCATTTGGTCGGGGGTGAGGACCTGGCGCAAAATTACGTCTACAACTTGAGCGGTTGCTCCATTGATGCCAAAGTTAAACACGCTCAAACCGGAGTAGCCTTGAGCCGCTAAAGCTTTTTGCAGTGCGGCTGGATCAACACCACGCAGGGCTCTAGAACTGCCGATGATCAAAATATCAGGGGGGCCAGATTCTGCGAGACGCTGGTAGTAGAGGGCCAACTTTTCGTCGAGTTGACGGCTGTTGAAGGTAGCGTAGGGCGATCGCGCGGTGGCTAAAATTGCGGCTGAAGTGGCAGTCGCTTTCAGTGGCTCTGCGGGGAGCAGTTTAGGCGCGGCACCTGTCTCGTCGGCCAAAGACTCTACGGGTGGGATCGATTCGGTAAAACCAGAGGCATTGAAAACAGTTTTATCGTCTCCCTGAGATTTCTTCAGGGACACGGGAGGTTTGGGGACCGTTAAGGGAGGACGTGTCTTGCTGGTAGGATTGGCAGCACCGGATCTTGAGCTTCCTGAGGCTGCCATCGTCTTGGGCTGAGCCTCTATCGCAGCTAGCTCGGTTTTTACTTGCAGAATTTGACCCAGTACCCAATCGGTTTGAAAGGTCAACAGCAGCCCCAAAATGCCCCAAACCAAGGCGACAGCGGCTCCCTTATAGCCCACTTGCTGCCCTAGCGGTTGATCGCCCGGTAAGAAGAGTTGCGATCGCAGCAAAAGTTGTTGCAGCTTGTGAGTCAGGCGTTGCGTCGTTTGACTGAGAGCCGCTTGCACCGCTTCCGGCGTGAGTTCTGGCCGTAGCGTAATCTCATTGGGTTGAGTTAATAATTCATTCACATAAGCATCTGAAGCCGCAAATTCTGGGGTCGCTTCTGGTACCAAGCGATCGCGAGTGGCAAAGTCAGCGCCATAGCTCCATAGGGGTCGATTCTGCCCTGCTCGGCGACCATAAACTCGAATACCCGCTACATCAGGAATCATGAGTTGCCGCACAAATTTGGCGACGGCTGGCCCCACTTGCTTCTGCTTCGGGCAAACTGGCGCGTCACTCATAATGTGCAACAAATCCTCGCGGTCTAGGATTTGAATCCGCACCCCTCCAGTGGCTAAAC
>DATNPE010000068.1:0-8025 GCA_036703355.1 Allocoleopsis sp.
GGACTCGCGAAGTTGCAGAAGCCTTTGTGCAGTATCTCTTCTCTCCAGAAGCCCAACAAGAATTTGCCAATACAGGTTTCCGTCTGAGCGACCTCAAAGGTGCCCAAGCGAAATCTCTGGAAAGCAAGTACCCCCAAGTGAAAGACTTGGCCACTGTGAAAGATTTTGGTGGTTGGAGCGAAGTCCAGAAGAAATTCTTTGATGATGGGGCTGTCTTCGACCAGATTCAAGCAAAGAGACAGTAGTTATTCGCTGACTCTCCTCTCTGTGCGGGCGATCGGGACAGGCTTTTGGGATACTTGATGAGTTCAGGATCAACGACGAAAAGTATCTGTCCCGATTTATTTTTGATCTACTAGCCTAATCTAGGCTGCTGTCTTTAATTGCTCTATGGCTGTTTCAACAATTTCTCCCTCTGCTTCCCCCCAACCTAAAAATCCGATCCAACGGTTGTTAGGGTTGTCTTGGCCTTGGCGGATTACGCTGGGGTATCTCACGATTATGTTGTTGTTGCCTGTGGCAGCGCTGATTGCGAAGGCAAGTACCGAAAAACCTGCTGACTTTTGGCGAATTGCTACTAGTCCTGTTGCCTTAGCTACCTACAATGTCACCTTTGTCACGGCTTTGATTGCAGCTTTGATCAATGCCGTTTTTGGGGTTTTAATTGCCTGGGTTTTGGTTCGCTACGAGTTTCCCTTCAAGCGCATTATTGATGCCGCGATCGACCTCCCCTTTGCCCTGCCTACCTCAGTGGCGGGTTTAACCTTAGCCACGGTTTATAGCGACAACGGTTGGATTGGTTCGCTGTTGGCTCCTTTGGGGATTAAGGTCGCCTTTACTCGCTTGGGGGTAGGGGTAGCGATGATCTTTATCTCTCTGCCGTTTGTGGTGCGAACGCTCCAACCTGTCTTGCAGGATATGGAAAAAGAAGTAGAAGAAGCTTCTTGGTCTTTAGGTGCGTCTCAGTTCCAAACCTTCTGGCGAGTGGTCTTGCCGCCTTTAATGCCAGCGATTTTGACTGGCGTGGCGTTGGGCTTCTCCCGTGCGGTGGGTGAGTACGGCTCTGTGGTGATCGTGGCTTCTAACGTGCCATTTAAAGACTTGATTGCTTCTGTACTGATTATTCAACGGTTGGAGCAATACGACTATTCCGGTGCCACTGTCATTGGCACAGTTCTTTTAGGCATTTCGCTCCTGATTCTTTTGGCGATTAATCTATTGCAAGCTTGGGGACGGCGGTATGAGCTCTAGTGTGGCAGGTAAGTCTTTTAATCCTGAAATCTCCCAGCCGAAAGCTCCTACCCCTTCTCAGCAGAGAACTTGGTTGAAGGGAGTTTTAATTGGCATTGCGCTCTTTTACTTAGCGTTGGTCTTGTTTATTCCTGCCTTCAATGTTTTTGTGCAAGCGTTCAAGGATGGGGTGGGGCCATTTTTAGGCAACTTGACAGAGCGCAATTTCATCCATGCTGCCAAGCTCACGCTTTTAATTGCAGTGATTGTCGTGCCCATCAATACGGTGTTTGGGCTTTGTGCGGCTTGGGTGATTGCCCGCAATCAGTTTCGGGGACGTACCTTTCTCATTAGCTTGCTGGATGTGCCCTTTGCGGTTTCTCCAGTTGTCGCAGGCTTGATGATTGTGTTGCTCTACGGTCGCAACGGCTGGTTTGGCTCTTGGTTAGAAGCGGGCAACATCAAAATTATTTTTGCTATGCCTGCGATGGTGCTAGCCAGTGCCTTTATTACCCTGCCCTTTATCGCCCGTGAAGTGATTCCAGTTTTGGAAGAGGCAGGCAGTGATCAGGAGGAAGCAGCAAGAACCTTAGGTGCTAATGATTGGCAGATTTTCTGGCGCGTCACTCTGCCTAATATTCGCTGGGGCTTACTCTACGGCGTGATTTTGACCAATGCCAGAGTTATGGGTGAGTTTGGTGCGGTTTCTGTGGTGTCGGGTAATATTGCGGGCAAAACTCAAACCCTGCCTTTGTTCGTGGAGGAAGCCTATAAGCAGTACGCCACTCAGTCAGCTTTTTCTGCGGCAGTTTTACTCGCCTTTCTGGCGGTTGTGACCTTGGTGCTGAAGGAAATTTTGGAACGGAAAACCAAAATCAAAGATATTGAATAGGAGGCAGATCATGTTGACAGATGACAGCGATCGCTACACTCTCCCAAATAATGCATCTGATGCATCGGCCCCAACTCTGGGAGCTGCTGCGGATCAGAGATACACTCAAACCCGGATTAGAATTCGCATCCCCAAGAATTACCATCGAGAGCCTGTGATTTCTCGCTTAATCTCTCAGCATGGTCTGACAGTCAACATCACAGCGGCTTTGTTGGGGGCAAATGCCAGAGATGATGGCTGGTTTGACCTAGAACTACAAGGCACCGCTGCTCAAATCGACAATGCCTTGCTCTACTTAAACGAGCTAGATCTAGAGATCTGGCATGATTCGAGTGCCCAAGAGGATGGGTGGTAATGCAGGCGCGAGCATCCAGGCTGGAGCAGGAGCGGTCTGGCTGGTTCGGGAAATCTCAGACCGTGCTTGGTTCTGGGCGATCGCCTCGGCATCGCGTCACTGAAAGCTCAACCCAACTTCGGCTAAAACTGCGGATTCCTGCTCAACGTCGCCAAGAACCGATTATTTCTCATCTGACGGCGCAACATGGCCTCAGCGTTAACATTACAGCGGCTCGACTCAGCCCCGATCTCCAAGAAGATGGCTGGTTTGACCTAGAACTGCGAGGCACACCGAGACAACTTCAGCAGGCCCTAGCCTATCTGCAATCCCTGAACATCATGATTTGGGGAAAACCCAATCCCGATGGAGACGGTTGGTTGTGAGGGAGGGCAGGAGGGAGGAGACAGAAGACAGGAGACAGGAGTCAGGAGTCAGAAGCCAGGAGGTGGGAGAAGGATCGCCACTGAATTTTGGCTTCTGGCTTCTATCTTCTAAAATTCCATCTTCTGACTTCTGGCTCCTGCCTCCTATCTTCTCTTCTAAAATTCCATCTTCTGACTTCTGACTCCTGGCTCCTATCTTCTAAAAAAAAGCAGAGTAGAACTAAAATCAAGTCGTTCTACCCTGCTTTTTTGCTTTTTCTCTTCAGTGTGGCTGAGAACCACCACTAGGCCATATTGTTCTCGATCGCCCAGCGAGCTAGTTCTGTGCGGTTGTGTAGACCTGTCTTGCCGAGCATATTGCTGACGTGGCTTTCAATGGTGCGTTGGCTGACATTGAGTTCGTCGGCAATCTCTCGGTTTGCCATGCCTCTAGCCACAAACTGCACTACTTTTAGCTCAGTTGGAGTAAGTTCAACATCGAAAGGTACCTGGATTTTGGGGCCATTATCCACACCCTTGGTTTGGTGCTGCATCATGCGGGATGCTTGCTTGAGGGAGGATTCAACTTGCGCCACCAACTCCTCTGGCTCAAAGGGCTTGACCATATAGACATCAGCCCCAGTATTGAGCCCTTTGACACGGTCCTGGCTTTGGCCTTTGGCCGATAGAAATAGAACTGGAATCCAGCTAGTACGAGAGTCTTCTCTCACATGCTTTACGAGGGAATACCCATCCATTTCGGGCATCATTACATCGCAAATGATCATGTCTGGAACATCTTGCTCCAAAATTTCTAGGGCTTCACGGCCATTTTCTGCTGTGACTACCTCATACCCGCGAAATTCTAAATAATCCTTGACTAAGAGAATTAAATTAGGATCGTCATCAATAAGCAGTAGCCGTTTGTGATCTCCCACGCTCGCTTCCTTCATGCTTTGTCACTCGCCATGCCTGGACTAATTAAAGGTTGTAGATAGAACTTTCTGTATTGTTGTCACATTCTACTAAACCGATGGTTATCTACTACGCATCCCTTCATTCATATAGTGTCCGATCAGGAATTGCCAATTTGCCTAATTCGTTGCTGACTTCATCAATTATTTACCTACTTTAAGGATGGCAGGCGATTTTGGCAGCAGACTTAACAAGTTTTTTCATTATCAAAGTATCGTCGGCAACCAAGGCTGACCTCGTGTTAATTAGTATTTTTTAACAACGGCGCTAAGTCTTGTTCAGTTGGCAGCCTGATTGGGTTCGCTTAACATCTATGCCACGCCCCAGACGGCTTTGCCTCTACACAAAGTTAGATTTCCCAAGTAGCTTTGGCGATCGCTCAATCTTGGGTGACTGCTACGGTCTCATCAGCCGTATCACCGACTTTCTGCTCGATTGTAGCGGTAGTTTCGGGTGAATTTGGCAATGGATGGATCAAAAAGGCAAATTCTTGCACAATTTGATCACCAATCAGATGTTCTTGGATGATGCGCTCAATCACTTCTGGAGTCGCACTGTGATACCAGACCCCATCTGGGTACACCACCAAGATTGGCCCTTGCTGGCAGACCCGTAGACAATTGGCTTTGGTACGAAAGACGTAAGGGTGAGCTGGGTTGGCTCCAGCCAGAGCAGGAGTGTCGAGCTTCAGTTCCTTCAAGCGCCGCTTTAGATAGTCCCATGCTTCCAAACTCAATTGCTTGTCGCAACACTTGGGCACTGTCTGGTCGGCACAGATGAAGACATGCCGCTGAATTTGGTCCAGCTTCAGGGCTTGGGCACAACTGGTGAGGGAATTGCAATTGGCAGCAGCGTCAGCGCTCATGACTCCTCAGGCTCTTGGCGCACGCGACGAATGGGTAAGTTGGCAATGAGCGCGGTGACTCGTTGGTTATTGGCCAGAGAAAACTCCAACCCCTCCGCATCGATCTCAACGTAGCGAGAGACCACGTCTAGAATTTCGCGTCGCATTTGTTCCATCGCTTCAGGGCTGAGGTCAGCGCGATCGTGAGCCAACACAAATTGCAGACGGCGCTTCACTTCTTGACGGCTACTTTCGTAACCTGAGCGGGGAAATAAGCGTTCTAACAGTTCGTTGATCATGGAGCTTGGGGAGGGTCAAGAGTCTGGCAACAACACGGGACAGAAAAAGGTGTGGCTAATGATGCGGTAAATGCAATCTGATTAAATTAGCCTTGACTGAGCGAAAGGAGCTTAGAGAATTTTCGTAGATAGAAATTTACGAATACGGGAGAAAACACTGCCGTTGTTGGGGTTGAGTTCCAAAAACTCTACGGTTTCGCCTTCTAAGCGGCGGGCAATATTACTGAAAGCAGTGCCTGCGGTCGAAGGAGTTTCGGATAAGACTAAGGGTTCCCCTCGGTTGGTGGAAACGATCACCCGTTCGTCGTCGGGAATAATACCGATGAGGGGAATTGCCAAGATCTCTTGGACATCTTGCACAGACATCATGTCATTGGCCTGTACCATTGTGGGCTTGAGGCGATTGACGATTAAGCGAATTTTCTTGACGTTATTGGCTTCGAGCAAGCCCACCACTCGATCGGCATCCCGGACGGCGGCAATTTCGGGGGTAGTGACGATGAGCGCTTCTTGAGCGGCAGCGATCGCGTTCTGGAAGCCCATTTCAATCCCAGCGGGGCTGTCTACCAACACATAGTCGTAAGCTTTGGCGAGCGCCTGAACTACTTGTCGCATTTGGTCAGGATTCACCGCGTCTTTGGTGCGGTTTTGGGCAGCGGGTAGCAAGGCGAGACGGCTTTGGCGCTTATCTTTCACCAGTGCTTGCTCTAGCCGACATTCTCCAGCCAATACTTCTACCGCTGTATAAACGATGCGATTTTCCAGTCCTAGCAGTAGATCTAAATTTCTCAGGCCGAAATCCGCGTCCACAACCACAACTTTGCGACCTCGTTGAGCCAGGGCCATGCCCAAGTTGGCTGTGGTGGTGGTTTTGCCCACCCCTCCTTTTCCAGATGTAACAACAATAACGCGACTCATGAGGTGGTTAGACGAATGAACTTTACTTCAACTTTCAATTAACTTTAACTTAAACCGCATTTTCACCGAAATTAATTCAGTGAGACTTATTAATTGTGTGCGATCGCCGTTATCAAAAACTCAAAGAAGGCCGAAGTCAGAAAAGTAGATGCTGACTCAAAACCCGGAATGCTTCACCATTCAACCATTCTCTCGCCAAATTGTCAGGAGGCTGAGCCTGACTTGACAGAGATCAACAGTTGCGTTTTGGCAAAATCGACAGAGCGGGCAATGCGAATCCCTTCGCTGGTCACATAAGCCACTTCTGGGTAGTACTGAGCAGGCGGTTTCTCTGGAGCGCGAGCCACAGACTCAGCAATCCGCAATTGGGTTGGCTCCATTTGCAGCGCCATAATTCGACACTGCGTATTCCCACTAGCTCCCGCATGAGCCACGCCCCGCAGCCGCCCCCAAACTAAAATATCGCCGTCCGCAATCACAGAACTGCCAGGGTTGATGTCTCCGAGGACCACAATCGTACCGGGATGACGAATCTCAACGCCTGAGCGCACCGTGGTTTGAATGTAGAGTGGGTCTGCTAAAGGAGGTTGGGGGGTGGCAGTGGGTTGGCTTAAATGCGTGACGGGGGCTTGTTGCTCGACGGAGTAGCCAGCGGTGGCAGCGGCGACAGCAGTTTGACGACGACTCGTAGAAACTCGCTTCAGTTGTAGTTGCACTTCCGAGAGGGCATCCGCGATCGCCTGGAGCTGCCGACCATCCAGCAAGCGGTCCCTTGCCATTAAATGAACCGCTGTGCCTGGTTGCCAAAAGCGATCGCCCCCTGCTAAGCGCTGTTTCAGTTGTTGCCACAAGTCAGCCCAAGTTAATGCGGTTGGGGAAGGCGGGTCGGTCGTCTCTATTTCACCAGGGAGTAAGAGGAGTAACTGGCCTGCCTCACTCTTAAAGCGAACCTGAAGATCTTTGATCGGTATGGCTTCTGGAGTAGGGCTAGCCTCGCTCGTTTCAGCCGATGGAGTAGGACTTGCCTCGCTGGTTTTGGTCTCCGGAGTGGCATTAGCCGTCTCAGTCGTCTTCTCCTCACTCACTTCAGCAGGTGGAGTAGAACTGGTGGGTACAGCCGCACTTTCACTTGTGGCCTCCGTAGGTGCGGGGGTAGGAGCGATCGCCGCATCACCTGGATTGGGGGCAGCAGATGAGGCAGAAATAGGGGGGGTGGGGGAATCGGAAGTCATGCGAAACGTGTCTGGATTTTAGCTAGGTTTGCTAAGCCGACGATAAACTGTGGCTAACCCATCGGCATCCCCCACATTGCCAGGAAACAGTACTACGGGCAAGTTGGGGAAGAGAGGATGATTGGCAGGTGTGCAGACCATTGAGCAACCTGCTAGAACTTGGCCTAGGAGCCGAGCTGTGGGCAAGTTTAGGCCAGTGCTTAGGACATCATTGGAAGTAATGCCTCCTTTACTAATGAGGAAACCAATCTCACTCGGTAAGCCTCGAACCACATCCATGAGTAACGCCGAAACCGCTGTACCAAAGTCTAACCGCACCTGCGCGTTCTCAAAGGTGAGTTCTTGCCGACTCGTATACACGACAGGAGTTTTGCCCGCTACATGAGCTTGGTGAACTGCTTGCACCGTCTGATCTAGCAGCTCAGCTCGTACTTCAGCAGAACCATCCACTAATCGAGCCACCTCGACTTCTACCCCAGCCACGCCTGGTTCTTGCAGCAGTCGTTCTAGTTGCTCTGTCGTCTTCTTGACGTGAGAACCCACAATGACTGCGCCCGGTTGGCCATTCCGCACATACTGAGACATCGATTCTGCCCCGATCGCCTGAGGTGGCAAAGCTGCTAAAGCGGTCAGCAAACTGGCGGCACTGCGGAATAAGAACCGTTTTCCTGTGGCTGCGACTGCCAAAATGTCTGCGGCAAATTGATTCAAGTCAGCTTGGTTCTCGGCATCGACCACACCGCATTGATTATTGCTTAGTTTTAGTAAGCGATCGCGCACCCCTGCTTGAATCTCGGCGGTCAGGAATCGTTCAACTTGATCCGCTCGGATGCGCCCCTGAGTTTTCTCCTCGACATAATCGGGTAAATAGCTGTGGTGGTAAGCAAATACAGAATCGCGAGCAAATTCGGTTTCATGTACCGGAGTGGGCACACC
>DATNPE010000069.1:0-6770 GCA_036703355.1 Allocoleopsis sp.
CACCGTTTTCCCCTTGCCCATTGCCGTGAAGTCAGGGTCATAGCGCAGACAGTAGCGCGGCATCACCGCCCGTTTCCGCAGCGCACTCAAACCCTGAGCGTAAATTTTGGGCACGAGAGCTGAAACATCATTCGCCATAAATTATTGAATCTCCAGTTAGTTAGCGGTTAGTGATTAAGAGCTAAGAGCCAATCGCCAAATTAGCGATTAACTTGAACCTTGCCATTGGCAATCTCATCCAAATTGGCAATAAACGCGGCAGGGTCAGAAGCCTCAACAGTGGTTTGGTTGGGAGGCTGTTGAGTCGTTGTGGTTGAACCTGTCGCACCCGTGCCCGTGGGGTTAGCTTCTGGGGCAAACATGGCAGGGTACTTATCACGCAGGGACTTAACGTACTCGGCAGGTTGCTTACCTTCAGGAGCCACCACGCGAACTGACGAGTCAGCGCTTGCGCTATCGCCCTCCAACTTCAGTGATTGGGTGATCGTCGGCAGCAGCACATCTCGGTACTCTGGCAGGACATTTGCTTTGTACAAACCCTCAACCGCAGCTAGGCGCAAATCCCGCGATCGCACCTCTTTGTCTTTGTCTTGCACCTGGCTTTGAAGCTGCTGAGTTTGAGTCGTCAAATTTTGAATTTGCTCACTTGTCGTTTGCTGCTGGCGGCGAGCTTCTTCCGGGTTAATGCCTTCAAACCGTTTTACGTCAGCTTCTAGCTGCTGAATGCGGGCGAGTGCCTGTTCTAGATCCATGAGTCCTCCTGTCTATTCACTAAGCTATTCACTAGTCACTAAGCCCCGAACTATCGCCCACTCTGGGACTGGTCCCCAGCGCTCCTGCCAATCTACCCCCGGCTGATATTGGCGGTTATGCAAAATCGTGTGGCATCTCACACAAACCACCACCAAGTTTTCAAAGCGGCAGTCGTGTTTAGCTTTCCAGCGCAGGTGATGGACATGAAGCGAAGCCTGCTCATCAGTTGTGCCGCAGTTCTCGCATTTGCGGCCTGCCCAGCTCAGCAAAATTCTTTGAATGATGCCCTTCTCCCAAACCTTGGGATACTTACCCACTCTGGTGTAGAGCTTCAACCAATTGTTTTCGGGAGGTGTTTGAGTCATTGTGGCTGGATAGCGATCGCCCCTACAGATTCCGTGCGAATTTTGTCACCTGTCTCACGAATAGACTTCCCAATCTCAAAATCAGATAGGACAAACCGATGAGCTACTAGCAACTGCAACACATCTCGCTTGGAGAGAACATCGCGCAGGCCCAGTTGCAAAATTTGGTTCAGCAACTCCGCATCATCGTTCAGGTCGGGCGCTTCCTGATTCACATCAAAACTCTCAGGTAAAAACTGCTGATCCTTAAGCAGTTGGAGTAGCGATCGCCTACTCAGTTGTCGCCGATCTCCCATTGCTGAGTAAGCCAACAGCATTTGCGAGTCGCGCCCCTTCTCCCGCACTACTTCACCCGAAAGGGTGACACGCCCACCCGACTGCTGCCCCAGGTAAAAGGCATGAATTGCCAATGCCTGATTAATGCCCTCAGCAAATTGAGTGGCAAACGCTTGTAAGCTCGACTCCAGCTCAACCGATTGCATGAGAGTGGTGGTAGCCGCTTGGCGATCGCCTGGGTCCGAGAGGTAAGCCGCGCTCAGCACATCCATTGCCGCCTCTAGATCCAGTACCTCTTTACGCGATTGCTCAATACTGCCCGCTGACGGTTCCTCCCAGCTAAAGCCCCCTTGGGGGTCGCGAATGTGCAACAACGTGTTGGGGCCAAGGCTTACATCTTCACCATTGCTGAAAGCATCCCGTATTACCGGAATTGGCATACAGCACTTATGGATCTTCTGTAGATGGTCACTCTTCACCTGGTAGTGAGTCACATTCAGATCTGCCAGCGACTTTAGCGGTGGCCGTGAACAGAAAAACCCCTCACGAAGACCGCCATAGAAGGGAATGAGGGGAATAAACCTTAACGGTTGGATTGCGCCATTGGGTTGCACAAAACCAGACACCCCCGATTTATCAGGATGGTGAGTCGATCGTTGCTGGCTACCCTCCCCAGCGATCGTGTAGACATCGAAGCGACCAGGCCGCAGCACCCGATAGAAAGTTTCCTCCCTCTCCCCAAAATCCCCATCGGGTATCAGCGATCGCTCTTGCAATGTCACCTGTGCCAACACCGTGCGACCGCCAACTTTAGTGGTGCGCCAGTGGATGACATCAGTGGCGTGGTAATGCACCCAGTAAGGTCTTCTTCCAGAGGCGAGGAAGTCTGCATGAGTGCGAATCACTCCATCAGCAGGCGGGAAATCGACCAGCAAAAATGTATGACCCCGCCGCATCACCGCGATCGCCAGCTCTATCAAAAACAAATCGCCGTGAGTGCCTTGATTATCCAGACTCAGCCAATGCCCCGATACCAAGCCCTGCTCATTCTGGCTGTAGAGCTGCGACGGTGCCCCTTCTATGCGAACCCCATTGGCAAAAATTAAATTGACAAACTTGCGAACCGATTGAGCAAAGCGGTCATCAAACGGCGATCGCGCTAGTCGAGACAGGTAAGCGTCACCAGGCTCAGCAGGCTCTTGAGGCAGGTAGACCTTGGCTTTGGGCGTAACGTGAATTTTGCCCTGTTCATCACGTCCTAACCAGGCTTCAGACCCAGAGAACACATCATCCAGGTAACGCCAAAGCGAGGCTTGCTGACGGTAAGCGGCACATTGAGAGTTGGGGAGTCCAGTCAATAGCTACACACTGATCGTTTGTGAGAGTCCAAAAAAGAAAAAAACAAAACAAACTAAAAAAATTGAGAGAAGGAATCGATGTCGCGATCGCCCTATCTTGGGAGGCCTACCCCCTATATAGTCGCATCATGACACACCTATTCTCATTACTGGACTCAAGTTTAACAATCGTAGATATTGCCTAGTTGACAACCGTTCTAGAATCCCCCGACTAACTACGCCGAATTTGACTCGTGCTACTGGGACTCTTAAAAATGTCTTGAGCGATCGCCAGCCCCAACGCATTGGATAGTTCTTGCACGTAGCGCCGTCCCTCTTCCCGCAAGATTGCCATGCGATCGCCCCGATAAAACTGAGCTGTGGTCGCAGCGCCAGAAACAAAGGATTGAGCCGCGTAGGGTCGAGCTTTGTTGATCTGGTCGTTCACCTTCTCCAGCTCGCGCAAGTATTCTTGAATGCGAGCGACAGCATCTGGTGATTCCCCTGCGATCGCGTCCATGCGGTCTTGGATGAATTGAGTGGAGCCAATCACGGGATAGCCCAAAAAGCGGCGGATACGGTCTAGGTCAGTGGGAAGGAAAGACATAGGAGTGAGGAGTTAGGAGTTAGGAGTTAGTAGATATTGCGTTTGGCTTCAATGCCCAAGGTGAACGCGAGTAGGCCCACATTGCGCTGACCTTCGGAGAGCAGTTGAGTGTAAACGCCCCCGGCGGTATTGCGGGCGGTGTCAATATCAGAGTCAATGCCAGAGAGCTTAGTCAAAATATCTTGAACGCGGGTCACTGCATCAGCAGATTGGTTTTCAACTGTGG
Source organism: Allocoleopsis sp. (assembly GCA_036703355.1). Lineage (GTDB taxonomy): Bacteria > Cyanobacteriota > Cyanobacteriia > FACHB-46 > FACHB-46 > Trichocoleus. The sequence continues at coordinate 3,565 of DATNPE010000069.1, forward strand.
TTAAGATGCCCTGGACATAGTTGGTGTTTTCGGCGGTGACGGCATAACCCAAATACCCCATCACTGCATCTGTTTGGGCGGCGGTGAATGGCATGTTAATAACTCAAATCAGCTTCTCTATCTTGACGGATGCGGCGACGGCGATCGCGTTCTTCAGCGCGGTCCTCTTGCCGCCACTGCCGACGGATGCGACGGAGTTCTTCATTTTCCTGACGCAACCAATCAGGAACAGATGACTCTCGTAAAGGTTCGCGATCGCTCGGTTGAACGTTGTCGCGGCGGTAGAGTTTCGTGGCAATAATGTGTTTGCAATCAGAATCGGTGCCAGCGCCACTAGCTGACCAATCGCGATCAACTTGTTCAGAAACATAAGGGGAGTCTCGTAGCGCGGCCTGCTGTTTGGTGAAATCAGGACAGGTGCAGACAAAATCTGCTGACACACCAGCCATGCCATCTAACGGCACGATCGTATAGGTCATCTCAGCCCCAAACGCCTCTCCATTCATACAGCCAGACGGACTGTCACAAGTCGAGCTACTAAAAGGCTGCAAGGTAGATCTGAGGTTGGTCTCAATGTTGGAAAAATTGCTTTCAAATCGACTTAAAGGGCGGAACAGTGGAATATCCGAAATGGAGACAGTCTTATTCGAGAAATCAGACAGTCTCGTAACTAGAGCGAAGGTGGCTATGCCCAGATCAACAAAACGCAGGGCGTGAGCATCAACCCGATAGCCTCGATCGTCAAATTGCCAGTGAGAGTAATCAGGCGAAAACCGAAAGGCAGTCACAATCGGCTGAAACGAGCCATCAAAGAATTGGACATCGAAAGTCGCAGATTGAGTAATGCGCCGGGGACTAATAGCCCCTGTATCTGATACCGCGACAGAATAAACGCAAGTCACTCGCATGTGAGAAGTTTGCAGCTCATCACCTGGGCGCACTTCCCAGTAGCCCACAGGCGATCGCGGACTGGAGAAACGATAGGAATTGCCAGCCACAACAGGCTTAAGGTTGAGCGCTTTCTGATACCGGACATTCTGACTCTTATAATGTCTGGTTTGGTCTGGGGTATAGCTCGGCTGAAACCCTCTAGAGCGTCTATAGGGTAGGGATGGCATACTTGTACGCCCCAAACTGAACTAACCGCTTAGCCCACTCGCGCGACAGCAAACGCAGATTATGGCTGTGATGGGTCAAGAGATATTTAGGCGTGACCTCAACCACGGCCACAGCGGTAACTAGCTCCAGATATTCAGACTCAAAGGCTTCGGCATAACCCGTGCATTGCAGCTGCGCCTCATAGAGCGAGTTCGGATGCATCGGCTTGGACTTGGTTTTAAAATCCAAAACAAGCGGTGCATGATCCAATTCCACAATCAAGTCTGGCTCCCCAGCATAACCACGCCCCAAATCATGCACTGGACGCTGGAGGAGTCGGATTTTCCCATTGGTCAAGATGTAGTCGAGCAGCGGCAGCAGGCGATCGCAGTAAATTTGATATTCCCCAGCCACAGCAGGCAGCTCCAGACGCTGAAGGTAAGCCTTCGCCCAAGCATCAATTTGATTGCCTCGCTCTCGTGACGCTAAGTTGATGGCTTGAGAACCAGGTTTGGCATACCAGCGGTCTAAAACAGCTTGTTGGGCAGCCGGACGAGTCGCATCCAAAATCGTGGTGACGCTTGGCAGCTGTAGCTCTGGATGGTGAGGATGTGGATACCAGTGACCCATATCACTTCATCTCCGTTTGTTGAGGTTGAGCGCAGATTGTCCGAATTTCTCCAGCCACCGTTTCTAAGGCGATCGCCCAGGCTAAACCAATTGTCACCGAAGGAAACAACCCAGCTTTTTGAGTCACGAACTGCCGCACTGCAACTCTAATTGCTGCGGTGAGTTGAGCGTCAATGTGTTGTGTTGGAGGCATAATCAAACCCTAAAAGTCCCTGTAGACGTTCTAGAAACATCAGCACCCGTCAGCTCATTAAATGCCCCGCTGCTGGCATCTACCTGATCGTCATGGGCACCATCCGGGAATTGAGAAAGCTCGTTTAAGTAAGCCTGATTCCAAGCACCGCGCACTAATTTAACTTGCCCGAATTCAGCAGCTCGTGAGAATGGTTTAGCTCGCCCTACTTTGTTGATTTCAGGATGAATCCCGCGCGCATCAAAGCCCCGCAGCATTTGCATCAATCGGGCTGAATCTCTCACGCCGGAGGCCCCACCCTCTTGCTCCCAACGCACCATGCACCAGCGGCCATCTTGAGAAGCCGTGTTTTGGACCAGGCGATCGATTTCAGTTGGTGTAGTTTGAATGGCAATGACATCAAGGACATAGGTCACGCCATCGAGGAGCATCAGTTTCACCCCACAGGTGAAGTCTGGATCATCGCCTTGCAGCTGCTTGGTAGTCGCGGCAAAATCCCAGAAGCGGCAGAGTTTAGCTTGACCAGGCAGAATAGATGGCACCTGATCGACCACTTCAAACCAATCTTGCCGAAACACCTTGCCTGCGATCGCCTTAGAATTCCACGAACCTCCGCGTCCTTTAATGCCTAAAAATCGCTCTCGGTCTACAAGCGACTGAGCCATTAAATTTGAAAGGTAGTCGGGGTCACTGTTGAGCAGAGCTGGATTGTCCCAAACATCAGCGTTGATGTAGGTGACAGACTTGGGCGGGCGACCGTTGGTATCTCGCCAATCAGCATCCACCCAAACCACCTGATCTTGCTGAATCGTGAAGTAACGAAGGGTGCCATTTTTAGCGAGATCAACGTAGCCATCTTCAGCAATCCAAGGGTCAACAAAATCTCTCAACCAGCTATCTGCATCGGGGTTCATAGTGCAGAACATTTGCGTCCGAACTCCGCAGGTAGAGCGCATACAGCCAAGAATTTTGAGAAATTGCAACTGCGTGAACTCTTCTAGCTGGTCAAAGCAAAACATGGTGGTTTCTGTACCCTGCCAGTCAAGCCAGTCATGCTCATGCTGAAGGTGACTGTAAGTGATGGCAGAGCCAGCCGGAAAACGCCATTTCAGTTCTGCTTTACTGTCTCTGCCGCCCAACAGTGGGTAGAGTTCATAGCTTTTATCCCACATGCCCCCTGGCTTCTTAATTTGCTGTAGAGTGCGACGGAAAACAACTGCCTGAAATCCCCGAACACCAATATTGCGGACTGGACCAATCCGCATCGTCCAAGACTTGCCACCTC
>DATNPE010000070.1:0-5732 GCA_036703355.1 Allocoleopsis sp.
ATTTTTCTACCCATAGATAGAGGTTGAACCTGATAGATTGATTTAGAGCTATCTCAATCTACCCATTCTAGGGGCGAATACCATCGTAGCTTCACTGAGATCTAAGCATTTTTCTAAATTCAATTTAAATTCCTACTGACCTTCGTCAAGACTTTATGAAACATTCTTCGACCACTTCCCCAGAACCAACAGAGGATAAACAAAAGGCAAAAAATCAGATCTTACATTTGCTGAAAACTCAGGGGTCTCAAACAGCTACCGCCTTAGCGGAGCAGTTGCAAGTGTCGCCGATGGCTGTGCGGCAACATTTACAAGCGCTACAAGCGGAGCAGTGGGTGACTTACCAAGAGGAGCGTCGCCCCTTGGGTCGTCCCGTCAAGCTTTGGCAACTTACCGAGCGATCGCTGCAATTATTTCCTGATAGCCACGCTGACTTAATGACCGATTTGCTCTTGAGTGTTGAAGCGTTATTCGGCACCGAAGGTTTAGAAAAACTCTTGGCCGATCGCCTCCGCCGCCAATTGCAAACCTATGCTGCCAAATTACCAGAGACCGTGCCCAAGGCGATCGCAGAATCAAGTTGGCGAGAGTGGATTGCTCAGGTGGGAATTGCTGAGCCCGTGCAACATTTAGCAAATCTGCGAACTCAAGAAGGATACATGGCCGAAGTTGTCAAAGCCGAAGATAGCTGGCTGTTGGTCGAGAACCACTGCCCCATCTGTGCGGCAGCACGCACTTGCCAAAAGTTGTGCGGTTCTGAGCTGGAAATGTTCAAAACGCTTTTGGGGCCAGGGGTAGCAGTGGATCGAGTAGAGCACATTATGCAAGGCGATCGCCGTTGTGCTTATCGGATTCGACTTGCTTAAAGACCTTGAGCAATGCGATCGAGGAGTTGTTGAATCGCTGTGGCATCTTCGGCATCAGGTACCTTAGCGAGATAAGTTTCTAAATCTCGATAGGCTTCAGACAAGGCACCGAGATGGTAGTGCAGAATGCCGCGATCGCGCAGTTCTAAAGAAGCATCGGGAAACAGCAACAAAATCCGCTCGATTGCAGCTAAGGATTTCTGAGCTTGGTCACGATTGAGATAAATCATTTTCAGGTTAGTCAGCATTCTGGCTAAGAACTGACGCGGACTAATCGGTGCCAGAAAGGCGGGTTGCAACTCAACGGACTGACCATAAATTTGGTTCAAACGATTCTGGCAATCTTCGGCAAACAGTGTTTCACCGCGATGATAGGCATCGACATAAATCTCCATATCCTCAATGTCTGGGCGAATCAAAAAGTGTCCCGGCATACCCACGCCTACCATCGGGAAATCAATCCGGCGGGCCAGTTCCATGTAGACCAAGGAAAGAGTAATTGGAATGCCTGTGCGACGCTCAATCACGTCATTTAGAAAACTGTTGCGCGGGTCGTAGTAGTCAGAGGAGTTGCCCACAAATCCTAGGTCATCATAGAGGTAATGGTTGATGCTTTGAATTATGCGTAGTGGGTAACGCTCTGCGGGTAGGCGTTCTGCTACTTCAGCGGCCATTGTATCTAAGGCATTGAAATAAGCCTCGATATCCAAGTCTGGGTATTCTTCCTGGGCAATGTAAAGAGCTGCTTCTGCCAAATTAATCTGCTCATCGGGTTGAGCGATCGCGCGGTAGAAGCCTTGCCGTGCCCCCAGAAGATCCGTCATGAATTCTTGCCTTCTGCCATTAAGTAGTAGGTGCTCGTAACTTGTGACCAACCGCTTGGCGCTGGCTTTACTCCAGAGGTTGGGCGTTCATGCCTCTGAGCCGCCTCAAGAGCCAATCAAACCGGGTACCTCCCAAAGCCAAGTTGTCGCGAATATTGGGAGCTAAGCTGTTTTCTTGAGCGGTGCGTTCCTCAGCGGAGGGTTCTCTGCCAGAGCTTAACCGACTAACGGTGCCGCGCAAACGATCTGATAGAAAAATTGCCAAAGCTCGATAAAAGCGAGAAGCAAAACCAATATCTTGCTGAAGTTTAGCCGCGAGATCTTCGCGAGGAATTGTCAGCACTAAGGACTCTACGGCTGCGGTCACTGTAGCGGAGGGCGGTCGCTCATCGACAAAGGACATTTCCCCGATGACTTCGCCACTAGAGAGGTGTGCTACTTCTTTGCCTCCTAAGGCTTGCACAGAAACGGTAAAAGCACCGTCGATCACAATGTAGAGGGCATCAATCAGTTGTCCTTCCTGAATGAGAACTGTGCCTGCTAGAACTTTTTCTTGAGTAGAGATGGCGATCATCCAGTCGATGTCATCATCAGTCAACTCCCCCAGAATAAAAAGAACTTTCTTCATGTTGTCTGTTCAAGTTCGCTACAAGGAGAATCTGAAGCGTTTCCTTCAGTGTGGGTAGTCTGGAGGCAATGTGCCAGTGTCTTGCTGCTGATTTCTTCTATCACCCTAGCGTGACCCTATTCCTGATGGCCGAGGGTGCATAGGTCATGCTTCCCTCATAATCAAGCTCAGGTATAAATCGCTTCGACCACAACTCTAGTGACAGACTGTCAGAAATAGCAGCAATTTAATGAAGTTTTTCTGGCGATCGCTTCAGTACCCGGAAAGGCTCAGTAAAATCTCTTAACTTCACGAAGGTTGTCGCAAATTTTTACAAATTTCTAAGCTTTGTAATCGCTGCCTGCGCCATACTGCCACGCTTGGAGCCAGCGGTGAAAATAATATTTTTGTGTGGAAGACCAAGTTTTGGTGAGGGGGGCGATCGCGCTGCCAACAGGATACAAAGCGCTATAGAGAGCCAAGCCGCTGAAGTGTTTTGTCCAGTTCAGCAGAGTGGGCAACCCTACTTGTGGCACGATTTTGGCGACTAAGCTGGGATGAGCTAGAGAGGTCTTGAGCAGTGTGCGGGAGAGGGCAGAAAACTGGACCACATCCTGCAAGAAGGGCCGTAACACAGGCTCACCCAGGTGGGCCATTTCTTGAAAGACATCTGCGAGCAATTGATTAATTTGATTTGGATCTACCTGTTGGTTCACACCGACGCTCATGGCCTTTTGAAATAACCAAGTGACTGACACATTCGGTTGGTAGGGCTGGAGCAGCGCTAGCGCTTGGCGATCGAGACTATGACTGACCAGGGCTTCGTGAATTCCAGAGGTGAGACGTTCCAAGTGGCGTATCATGGCTCCAAAGCCACCAAAACTCAGTGGAGATTGGCTGCCGCTACTGTCTCCCACCTGCAAAATATAATTCCATGCTGGCTGCAAAGGACTGTTTTGGTAGCAGGGAAACAGGCCAAATAAAGCCCGCTGAAATTGCAACTGCGACAACTCTACTGGTTGATACGTGGGCAACAGTCGGAAATATTCCTCAAATAAGGTTTCTAAACTAAAGCGATCGGGGTGGGCATCGAGGTAGGTAAACAGATAGGTGGTACGGCCATCACGCGCAGGAAAGGCTTCCCAAAAATATTGGCATTGATTTTGAATCGGGGTGAACGACACCAACAAATCACCCGCTTCATTTTGTGGAAAGCCCTGGGCGCAGGTGCCCACCACCAAGCAAATCCCATCTGGCGTTTGGCCTTGCCGCGCTTGCTGGACAATCGGGGAGAAGTGCCCCATTGCGTCAATCAACAACCGCGTCTTCAGGTCTTGCCCTGCCTGAACCGTGACCCCGTTGGGATGCACGATCGCGCCCTGAAAACCTGTGTGTTCCAGCAGCTTGCCGCCACTCGCGAGAAATCGCGCCTTGAGTGTGTCCAATAAGAACACCGGATCAATCCCAATATTGAGCACGTCCCGCACCCACAGATCAGCACCCCCCAAAAAGCTGATACGGGCAGGATTGTATTCAGTCGCGATCGCCTGCTCTAATTCTGCTTCTGTTAAGAGTCCCAGTTCTAAAAAGACTTGCAGTTCTTGTCGCGAGATATTCCACTCTTGCTCCCGCCCTCGCAAGACACCCCGCTCTACCAGTGCAACTCGCCAACCTTGCTGAGCTAAAGCCGCACCGACAAAAATTCCTAAGGTGCCCCCACAGATCACCACATCCCAATCGACTGTTGTTAAGGGTTCCTGGCTAGTGTGAACCACCGTAGGAACGGGAAGCTGCTGGTGACGCAACTTGTACCACCAATCATCAGCGCGACGGAGTCCTCCGAGAACGTCTCCGGGCAAGGTGGAGAGAATTTGCTCAGTTAGGGTCATGGCAGGTCACTCAAGGTTGGAACTGGGCGATCGCCCCTACTTAAATGCAGGGTTGTTTCATACAAGAAAATAATTCCGAACTAAGCCCCCCTAGCCCCCCAATTCTGGGGGAACCTGCTCAAAGTCCCCCTTTCTGGAATGCCCGTCAGGGCTATGAATTGGGGGATTTAGGGGCCGTGCAAGGAGTTCAACTGCATTCAGTTTTGCTCTCATTAACATGAAACAACCCTGTCTACTTAAATGAGGTCAGCCTCTAAGCGGCGAAAGGGACATGAACTCTATTTGTAGGATAGTGCCTGGGCTAATCGGTCTTTGGGTAACCATTTAAATCATTGCCCAAACGCTAGAACCACATTCTGACCGCCAAAGCCAAAACTGAAGCAAAGGGCGTGATGGAGGGGGCGATCGCTGGCTTCCCTGACAAAATTCAAATCAAATTCTGGCTCCTGTAGCCCCACACAAGGCGGCAAAATTTGGTGTCGTAGTGCCATGAGGCAAAAGGCAGCTCCTAGGGCTCCAGATACGCCTAGAGTATGGCCTGTAGCCCCTTTGGTCGAACTCACGGCCACCGGATGAGGAAATAACTGCTGAATTAAGTTCGCTTCATTGCGATCGTTGAGCTGAGTCGCCGTACCGTGGGCATGAATGTAGTCGATATCAGCAACCGTTAGACCACTTCGCTGGAGACATTGCCGCACTGCTGCGATCGCGGCGCTACTCGTGGGGTCAGGCGCACTTACATGGTGCCCATCCGCCGTTAAGCCAAACCCCAAGATGCGACCATAAGTTTTAGCCGATCGCTGTTGCGCTACCTCAGCCGACTCTAACACCAGCACCGCTGCCCCTTCACCCAACACCAACCCCTCGCGACAGCGATCGAAAGGATAAGCCCCTGTTTCAGCCAAGGCTCCCATTTGTTGGAAACCTGCCAAGGTCAGAGGAGTAATCGGCGCTTCCACAGCTCCCGCAATTACTCGCTGACATTGCCCTGTCCGTACCAGCTCATATGCCTGTGCGATCGCCCATAACCCAGTGGCACAAGCTGCCATTGGAGCCAAAACGGGGCCATAGCTACCAATTTGCCGAGCTGCCGCGATCGCCGCCTGACCGGGTAGTGTTTCTAGCCAAGGCAGCGCGATCGGATCACCGGGTAAGGTGGGGGCTTGTAAGCGTTGCCGTACTTGTAGCTCCCACTGGCTTTGGTAACTGCGGCTTGACCCGATGACTATACCGCAGTTGGTTAAAGGGCTGACTAAACCTGCATCCTCTAAAGCAGCAGCTACAACCTGTTGAGTTAAACCATCAAGCGTGGCTGGGTACTTGCCTAACATGGCCAAAGGACGAGGTGCTAGCTCTGGAAATGGTTGCCGTAGAGCAATTCCGGATTGGCTCGCCAGAAGTTGCTCCCAACTGGTCTGCAAGGTGCCACCCAACGCAGACACTAAGCCTATCCCTGTGACTACAACGTCCACGGCGATTGCTACCTAGCTCACCAGCCAGAGATCTATTGCGGTGACGCAGAAGGACTGGGGCTGGGAGTGGCGGT
>DATNPE010000071.1:0-4308 GCA_036703355.1 Allocoleopsis sp.
TGAATGGTGGACAGTCGCCACGCTTGCCCTTGATGGTCAAACCCTGCCGCTTCAATACCGATCGCACGTTGGATATCATTGATGGGGTCTTTGTAAAGTCGGATTTGGACTAAGATACTGCGGCATTGAAATTTTCTGCTCCATCCAGGTAAGTGAAAGCCGATGTCTATCGAATCGGGATCGACTAACTCTTGCGTATCCGGGTCATTCACCCAAGGTTTCAAATCAGCTCTGGCATCAGGGAACTGTGATTTAAACAAGTTGACAATTGCGGCAATTTTGGTCGCAAACTCTAACCCTCTTGCTTGTTCAACGGCATTCATGCAAAATCTCCTAGATTCAGCTCTATTCATTAAATGCTTAATTATTAAGACACTTTAAGGCAACTGGACTCCTTTCTGGGGTAGGATTTTGTGATATGTTGTCATTTCTTGACAATTTAACGCTTGGGTGGTAAGTCTTGCTCTAGCCACCCAATGGACGGTAAGCTCAAACACAACGGACGGTGCAGGAAATCAACGTGTCTATCAGCGAAAAATCAATCGAAGTTGGGTCGGTGAAGTGGTTCTACCGAGAAGCGAACCCTCTGGGCAGAAGTGACGAGTTGCCAGTACTACTACTGCATGGGTTGCCTTCTCATAGTTATTGCTGGACGGCGCTAATGCCAGATTTAGCGGAAAAAGGATTTCGTGCGATCGCACCTGATTGGATTGGTTCTGGCTCATCGACAAAACCAGATAAACGCGACTTTGCTTATACCCCGGATGCTTTCATCAATGCGTTAGCCGAGTTTCTCAAAGCGCTGGAAATCGAGCGATTTCATCTGGTAGTGCAGGGATTTCTTGCCTCAGTTGGTATTCAGTATGCCTTGCGCCACTCCGACCAAATCGAACGCCTAGCCATTCTCAATACACCCGTGTCATCGGACGCCAAGTTACCCTGGCAGATGCAGCAGTGGGGGTTGCTGTTTGTGGGAGATATGGTGACGCAAGACCCCCTGTTAGTTGACCGAACTCTGGAAAAAGGTAGCGGCTACCAGATTTCTGACAAGGATTTAGATATCTATCGTAAACCTTTCCTCAAGAGTTCTGATGTGGGGCGAAGCCTAGTGGCGACGATTAAGAATCTCCAGTTTAAGCAATCAATGGCGGAGATTGAATCGGGTTTTCGCACTTGGGAACAGTTAACTCTAATTGTTTGGGGAATGAAAGACCCTTGGCTTCCGTTTGAGCAGGCGCAGACGTTGGCTAGTACGGTTAAAAATGTCGAACTCGTTCAGATCGAAGAAGCTGGACATTACCCTCAGGAGCATTGGTCGGGGAAAGTGAGCGAAGCTATTCTTCCTTTTTTGAGACGCCAAGCATTGTAAGTTCACAAAAAAGCGATTAGGTATTAGCTATTAGCGCTGAGTTCTTAGATGGCAGCCCACTTTTTTAAAGTGCTATTAGTAAAAGAGATTTTGGATTAAAAAAACAATCGGAAGCCATCGAATTCAAACGTGAGAGCAATCCAAAAGGAAGAAGTATTTTAAAATCTCTCTTTAGGTAGGAGTAAAATCATGACGGAGGTCGTAATTTTACCCTGTAAGAGTTATCAATGTCCCTTCGAGGAGCTTGTGGTAACCAACTATAGGTAGATATTCAGCAGCTCTAGAGGTTGGTTGCCTTTAGAGGTGCATCTTAACTTTTGCAGAAGAACGCAAGTCGGTATCAGATAGAAACACAATAGCTCCACAGATCAGTGCATGAGATGAGTCACGATAATACACCCTCGTTTTAGGCAACAAAATGAAGTTTAACTATTAAATCTCAATAGTGATAAATGCAATTTAACGGTAAAATAACGTTCTTTTGAAAGCCCGGTACAGCGGATATTTCGAGGACTCTAGATACTCCATTACAGCGTCACCCCTCTGTTATATGAGCCGACATCGATTCATCGTCTTTTTCCTGAGTTTACTGCTGCTTCTCCTGGCTCATGGAATGGCTCTAATCTACCGGGTGCAGCCAGCCGTTTCTTTATGGTTTCCTCCCTCTGGGGTTGCGATCGCTCTCACGTTTTGGCTTGGTCCAATTGGTATTCTGTTAACGGGACTTGCTTCTGTGATAATGGCACCCTTTTGGGGTAGTGAGGGCTGGACTCGTTTAGCAGGGTTGACGGATGCGGCAGAGCCGTTGGTTGCTTGGTTGCTCTACTGTCAATACTTTCGGGGTTCGCTTGCCCCCAAAAGCCTAAAAGATGCGATCGCATTCATTGTGAGTGTACCGCTAGTCGCCTGCGCGACTTCTGCTATTGTTGGCAGCTCGGCATTACTCGTTTTGGGAAAACTATCAGCAGGTACCCTAGCTGAAAGTATTGGGCGCTGGTGGTTGGGTAATGCGATTGGTGCGATGGCGATTACCCCTACCTTACTTTTGGTATTCACGCCGCTCCTGCAACAGTGGCGTTGGTTCTCGCCAGAAAAACCGAGCATCTCCCATCCATCTTTTCAGGCTCAATCTTTGATTCTCAAAGGTAGAGTCGAGTTTGCGGTGATTCTGATGGTAAGCCTGTGTACGGCATGGCTCGCCGTACTCCAAAGTCATGGCTCATCGTTTGCTCTTCAGCACTTGAGTCTTTTGAGCTTTGTGCCAATTGTGTGGGCAACTATTCAATTTGGCACGGCAGGCGGAATGCTGGTTGCCACCTTCAGCGTGTTGGTGACGCTACTGGGTTATTTACTGCTGCATCCCCATGCTGTTTCACTGTCATACTTTCCCATTAATCCAGAATTGCTCCACACCCACAAACTCAGTCTATTGGTGCAATGCGGAGTAGCTCTACTAGTCGGCACTGCGATCGCGGAGCGGACGACAGCCCAGGTGACGCTGGCTCAAGAACAGGTACAATTGACGGAGTATCAAGCCCAAGCTCAACTCAGCGAACAACTGCTGCAACTCAACCGGTTACTGACGGAAGCCAACCAACAGTTAGTAAAGAGCGAGGAACGCTTTCGCACGTCGGTTGAAACGATGCCGGACTGCTTCGGCTTCTACTCTGCGATTCGGGATGAAACAGGGAAAATTCTGGACTTCCGAACGGAATATGTCAATGATGCTGCCTGTATCAATAATTGCATGACCCAGGAGGAGCAGATTGGCAAGGGACTGTGTGAACTTCTACCGAGACACCGAGACAACGGGCTATTTGATGAATACTGTCAGGTAGTAGAAACCGGGCAACCCTTAATCAAAGAGGCTTTAGTGTATGAAGATGATTACGGGCAACGCCGTCTGGTGAGAGCGTTTGATATTCAGGTAGCTAAACTCGGAGATGGGTTTGTTGCGACTTGGCGAGATATTAGTTCTCGCAAACAAACAGAAGCAGCCTTGCAGCAAAGTGAAGCGATCGCTAGAACTCGAGCGGAAGAACTGGAAACCTTCATGGAAACCGTTCCGGCGGCTGTCTGGATTGCTCGCGATCCTCATTGTCATTCCATGTCAGCCAACCGAACCGCTTCTGAATTGATGCGATTGCCACTAGGCTCAATTATGACGGCGACTCCTGCCAATGGAGAGTATCCCTTCCCGTTCAAGATTCAAAAAAATGGTCAAGACATTCCCGTGAGCGAGTTGCCGATGCAGCGAGCAGCTAGAACTGGGGAGGAGATTGAGGCAGAATTGGACTTTGTCTTCAGCGACAGCGACGTGCGATCGCTCTACGGCAAAGCGGTGCCACTGCGTGATGATTCCGGCGGGATACGAGGCGCGATCGGCGCGTTTCTGGATGTAACCGAACGCAAGCAGGCAGAAGCAGCATTACGTCAAAAGCAAGAATGGCTGGATGTCGCCCAAGCCGCAGCCAAGCTAGGCAGCTTCGAGTGGAATATTCAAACCAATATTAATACATGGTCAAAAGAATTAGAGGCACTATATGGGCTAGAGCCTGGGGAGTTTGGCGGCAGTTACGAAGAGTGGGCGAAATGGGTTCATCCCGATGACTTAGCTAAGGCAGAAGCCGATGTACTCAGTTCACTGAAATCAGGTGAGTTTTTCACTGACTTCCGCATCATTTGGCGCGATGGGAGTATTCACTGGCTCCATGCAAGAGCAAGAGTTTTCTACGATGCCGAAGGCAAACCCTTACGGATGGTAGGAGTGAATGCCGATATTAGCGAGCGCAAACAGGCAGAACAAAAACGCTTAGAAATTGAACAACACTTCTCCGAAACCCAAAAAATCGAAAGCTTGGGCGTGTTTGCAGGCGGCATCGCCCACGATTTCAACAATGTGTTTATGTCGATTCTTGGCAACACCCATTTGGCTTTGC
>DATNPE010000072.1:0-8204 GCA_036703355.1 Allocoleopsis sp.
TGTGGGATGAGGTGAAAGATCGGTTGCAAGTTCCTGCCCTGTCGCTCTCCGGTGGCCAACAACAGCGACTCTGTCTCGCCAGAGCTTTAGCGCTCAAACCAGAAGTGTTGCTGATGGACGAACCTTGTAGCGCTCTCGATCCGCTCTCCAGTGAAGTGGTGGAGCAGTTGATCGCGACGTTGCGAGGCAAATATACCTTGGTCGTCGTCACTCACAACCTGGCCCAGGCCAAACGCATTGCCGATCAGGTGGCGCTGTTTTGGGTGCAGGAGGGAGCAGGACAATTGATCGAAGTCGGTCCCACAACCCAAATCTTCGAAGCTCCCCAACAGGCTCTCACCTCGGCTTATGTCACCGGAATCCGTGGCTGATTCCACCGTTCTACTCCTCAGCACTACGCGCTACGCGAACAGCACTTAGCACTCAGCACTACGTGAACAGTCCTTAGTCCTGATGACAACGACGAGCTAGTTCTAAACATGTGGCGATCGCAGCATCAGTTTTAATCGCCTGAGCATTAATGTGAGTGGGACTGGCTTGGTATCCCTTAGATTGCAGGAGTTGGAGCAGGCGATCGCGGGGAGGCGGGTCCATTTTGCCCCGTCGGCCAATTTCACCCAAACCAAAAAAATAGGGCGGTAAATCGGCTTCTGCTTGCATCGTTTGTAAAAGTTGCACCCGTTCTGGCCAATGCCACTGTTGGGCTAACTGTTCCATTCGTTGCAACATTGGGCGATCGTGGAGGGGGCCGAGCCACATGGGGCCGCTGAGTGTGAAAGGTTCCGGTGTGGGATGGTGGGGACAAACCGCACGGCTCAGCTTGCGCCAAGACACGGTTTCGTAGTGGCCGCAGTGATGGCAGTAGCCCAAAAATCCATAGTGCTTTAGCTCCGAACCGGGATTTGCTAACACTCGCACCATCACCCGATAAACCTGACCATTAAACAGAGAAAAAATCGGTTGAATACTTAATCCTTTACTATTGGCTTGTTGTAGCGCGCTGCCAATTAATAGCCGTAATCCCTGTTCATGCAACGCTGGATGCCAACGGGCATAAGCGCCATATACTTGCAAACTTTTTTCGGGTTCGTGCCCAGAGCTGGTGCGTCCGTCCGTGCTAGTTAAATAGAGGAATCCACCAATTTTGGTGGCCCAAAGACTAGTGCTTAAGTAAGGGGCAGGACTCCCGAAACTGTCTACATCCACTAAGTCGTAATAGTCTTGGCGTTGATAGCAATCAAAAAAGACGCGATTCGCATCTTGATAGGTAATTTGATAAGAATTTGGTTCTAAATAAGTAGATAAATTTTGGCTTAAAGTCCCATTCACTTCGGGATTGGCATCATTTGCCCACACCCAATCCGCTTGGCTTTCCAGGACATAACGGAGCGATCGCACGCCACAAGCGGTCATGGCATCCAAGACTCGCAGCTTGCCAGTATCCGCTTTATAAATGGCTGCGGCTAACAACCCTAAATCCCGCCCAACTTGGCTTTGAGGCCGATAAAAAGTATTGCCAATTTGAAACTGTACTTTGCCCTCCTGTCGCCAATCTGCGTTTTGATTCATCTTTATTGATTAACTTTAATGAACTAGAAAATTGATCCCTAATTGGAAATTATTGATAAGGCTTTGCTCTACTTGAGGTTTCGTGCTTGGAAAGGGAACTTTAAAAGTAAGAGATCATGGTTTTCTCACAGGAATTCATTGCAGTTTGTAATACTTTTGTGAGTTAAAAGCACTTATCTTTTAGACTATTTTTCGATTCACTGCGTAATCCAAGGAAATAATGATGCCAACGCTCCTCTGGCATGACTGGTTGGTTTTGCTGTCGTTTTTTGCTTGTCTCGCGGGTCTTGGCTTGCTAGTGGGTATGCGTCAAAATCAAGACGAAGAGTTTGAACAAGCTGAAGACATGTTAATGCTGATGATCTTCACCTACTGGGCCGTACACTGTATTGCCCTAGGAGTGCAAAAGCTGGCGCTGCCCGATTGGGAAGTCTTGCTGATGAGTTTGAAGTTCACGGCAATTATTTCTTACTTGCTCACATTTGCCTGCGCCATCAGCTTGCCGCTCAATCGTTTGGCAGTTGCATTACGCCATGTGGAATAACTCATCCCATCTGTTCGGTTTTTGAAGCAATTACTTAGCTAAAGCTATGGCGATCGCATTCTCCAAAACCTCTTGGCTCAAGCTTGTGAGAATAAATACTTCTTGCACCGTCTTACCTTGCCGAGCGATCGCCTTGAAACCACCTCGAATCGGGACAGAAACCTTGAGTTTCAGTTTAGGAGAATGCGATCGCACAGCACCAATGACTCCAGGAGTAATAGTCTGAATTCCTTCTTGTTTGAGCAGCCGTTCCAACAACGGAATTAAGCCTGGAATATGGGTCGAGTGGTTGAGGACGAGTCTGCCGCGAGAAGAATTAGCCATTGTTTTGCCAGTGGAGGTGTGCTGCGATCGCTTGGAAGCATCCCTCAGCATAGAGGAAATCGCAGCATCTCAGAAGTTTGGCTCGAACCGTTTGGGTTAAGCAGCCTCCAAAGGAGCCATGGTGAGACCTGCACGGCTGAGCTGGGTGTGGTAAAGTTCCGCTGGCTCCTGTGGTCCTACCCAAACAATGGCTTGACCTTCAAAGTGAATTTGATTGGTCAATTCCCAAGCGCGATCGCCCGTCATAAACGGAATGTACTTGAGCAAACATTCGGTGACGTGCTGAAACGTGTTGAAGTCATCATTCAGCACAATGATTTTGTAATTTGGGTAAGTTTGACGGGTAACTTGACCAGCTTTTTCAGGCGCTACTGTAGGCGCGGCGGCTGCAAAATGGGAAGCTGCCGGAAGTACCAAATTCATAGGCCGTTACCGGAAACACTATTTAACAAAACTACGTATTTAATCCTAGTGCAATTGTAGCGACTTACAATCGCTTCGACCTCCGAGCATTGTGGTATCCCTCTATTTCCAGTCCTCCCATGCTTGATTAAAAATCGACGTATCGGGGAAGGCGATCGGATTACCGTTTTGGGTTAAGCGTTGCTGCAATCGTTCTAGTTGTGGCTCTCGTTGCGGCAATTGGTCCACTAGCTGATAAGGGGCAATGCCTTGCTCTAAGGCAAAAGCAGCGGTGGTTCCCGCAGCAGCGCCAGAGGACCACTCAAAGGAATGCACCCGATAGGCAGCCGCGGCAATGTGACTGGTGGCAATGCTCTTGCCTGCTACTAGCATGTTGTCAATTTTCTGCGGAATCATCGCTCGCAGCGGCACTTGGAAAGGATAAGCGTTGCCCGCTCCGCGTCGTTCTCCCGCTCGTTCTGTATTACCGGGACGCTCCGGTGGGCTCTCAGTCATACAAGGGTGGAAATCGATCGCGTAATGTCCAATGCCTACAGAATCAGGATAAATGGTCGATCGCGTGCGACGAGTAATTTTTTCTGGCGGCAATTGACCACCCACAAATGAGGTAGCCTCTAAGCCTGCTAAAGTTGCTTGCAATCTGCGGTAGACCTGAGGTGATAGGGTCTGGCGGTAATATTCATCCTTGAAGTAATCCCGCCGAGAAATATCCGCCTCCCAAACGCTAAAGCCTTGTGGCTGCCCCCAAGACGGACGACCCACAATTCGGCGACCTTCGCGAATATAAGGATACTTAGACAAGCCGTGCGCCGTGCCCATTGGCGAATCGAAACCTGTGAGGTAGCGATGATTGGGCTGCGGTTGTTTTACACCTGGACCGAGTTGGGAATCAGTGGTGCCTGCGACTAACCAGTGGAAATAGCCTTGGGACAGTTCTTCAGCGCGCTGGAGGGTTTCAGTCCGTAAGCCACCCAGCCAATTTCCGGGTTGCAGTTGTCCGCTGCTCACCAGTTGCTCACGAGTGTAGACAAAATTATCGGTTGCAGTGCCCGGACGGTAATCATTGCCCCAAGTCCAATTCTGCATGGAAATATCCCCAGGGGTAACCACGCCTGTATTGAGCTGAGTTTTGGCTTCTTGGCGCTGAGGGTTTTGGTTCCAGATGCGACGGTAGGTGAAGACTAGCGGGAAACTAGCCAGACGAGATAATTCATAGCTGTAGTATCCAGCGTAGTTGGGGTAAAACGCAGGTGGAGTGTGCTGTTGCGGTTGCTCAGTCGCCTGCATGGCGAAGGTGTAGGTGAAGCCTTGGGTACAGTAGGGATCGCCCGTTTCACTGGAAGAAGATGGTTCTAGGTAAGAACGAGGATCGATGCCCAAACGATAAGGTACATCTGCGAGAGCAACCAGTTCTCCAGTTTCGGTCGCGTCTACCACATACCATTGGGGTGCGTTGGTTGGAGCTTGATTGGGGCGAGATTGAGAGGGTTTGGGAGGAACTGGCACAAACCGCAGAATGGTTTTCTGAAATTGGGCTGAGTTCTCGTACCGATAGGCATCCTCAATCGTTTGGGAAAGGGGCAGAGTATTAAGCGGAGCCGCACCGGGGGCTGGTCGATGCTGGATGGCGATCGCGCCTTGAATTTGTTGTCCAGATCCTACAGTGGTTGTGTCTAACTCTTTAATCACCGTGGAGGGAAACCACTTCAACGTGCCTTTTCCCCGCTTGGCGGCCTTATGCAACTCATCAAACAAAACTTTGTGGCCGTCCCTTGGCAAGAAACAAGACTCGCTCACCCAGCAATCGCCCGGATTCAGGTCACCTTTGTAATACCGCTCTAGCCGTTGCCGCAGTTCCAGGTAGCCACGGGGGTAGAACAAGCGCGATCGCTGCGTTTGCCGCTCATCCAGAGCCGAGGTGCCTTGAGCGGAAATCTGCCCCCCCACCCAATCAGTAATCTCAGTCATACAGACGGTTCGCCCTGCCAACAACGCTTCGTAAGCAGTGCCAACCCCTGCTAGACCACCACCCGCGACTAAGACTTCACAAGTTACGGTTTGGTCGGGGGTGCGAGGCGGGGACGCGATCGCAGGCGGAATCAAGAATTCTACAGTGAGGGTGGCACTCAGTAATACTTTGCCGAGGGCAGAAAGATGGCGATGTTGCATCACAAAAAACGCTAGAGGGGCATTCAAGGGGGCGATCGATTGTCAGCAGTGCGTAGCTTCTAGCAACCCATCAGTAGGCTTAGCTAGTAGCACTTCAACCACTGCTTAGACTTGACTACAAAGCTATGCCTTGAGTTTCGGAGTTGACTCATCTTGAAAATTTTGGCCTGCTCTACCATTGATGGTTGGCCATTTAGAATTGAAGCTAACTCATGGTAGTTCAGCCTCAATCTGAGTGAGTACAAGTGAAATTTGATGATAGTAGTGTCAAAGTCGATGGAGTTCTGTTTGAAACTTTCCTGCCCGATCCGGTTCTAGTGATTCCATCGGATGAGTCTGATTCAACCTCTACTGAGTTTGGATTCCAAATCACCAACCTTTCATCTCGTCCCTACCACTTCACCTTTTTTGGTTTAATACCAGAAATCAAGGGATTGAACGGACAACGACTTAAGTCAGAGTATGCGAGAAATGCGACCCGATTGGTGAGTCGAAACGATTTTCTGCTAGCTGAACCTGGAGCCACTTTAAGTAGTGTGATTACAGCTGAATTGAAGTGGAGCGGAGATCAGTTGGGATTGCTCGGCTTAGATAGCTCAGGTGGGTATTGGAAAGTCTGGGGCTTTCAGCAAGGAGCTTATCAAGTCCGTTTTACTTACAAAGGGTATTCAGTGGAACAGTTGGCTAGACTTCGGCCTCCGGTGATGCTAGAACACCTCTGGACAGGAGTTATTTCCACCCCTGTTGTGCCATTTGATATAGCTGTGAACTTACCCAAAAAATTGAGGCGGCAAGGAAAAATCAAGTGAAGCCAGCGATCGCCAAGTGGCAGACCTTAAGCTCTCAGATGGTTTTGAATCACCAATGGTGTCGAGTACGCCAAGATACGGTGATGTTGCCCAATCAACTAGTCATTGATGATTATTTTGTGGTGGTGCGGCCTGATGTAGCGCTAGTGCTTGCCATTACGCCTGAGCAAGAAATTGTGTTTGTGCAGCAATATCGTCACGGCGTAGGAGAAATTTTGTTAGAGCTACCAGCAGGCACCTTTGACCCCAATGTTGAGAGTCCAGAAGTTGCGGCGCGGCGAGAATTACAAGAAGAAACGGGCTACAATGCCGAGCATCTCATTAAGCTGGCAACGCTCCACGATAATCCTGTGAAGGATACCAACAAAATTCACTTGTTCTTAGCTCAGAATGCTTTTATTTCTGGAGAACAAACACTCGATACTACTGAGGCTGTAGAAGTTGTTTTAGTTCCTCAAGAGAAATGTTTGGAAAAAATAGCTAACGGGGAAATTTGTGTGTCTGGCACCGTTGCTGCTTTATTTCTGGGAATGCAATTTTTAAATTCCTCTGGTCAATGTTTGAGATAGTTTTTATTTCTTTACATATCGAGTTGTTTAGCTCAAAAAGCAGTCTCAGCAATTAAGTCAGCGATCGCCATTCTATTTATAGAAAATTCTTCTTTTGTGGAATAAAAAATAGATTAAAAAATAAGAGAAGTTGCGTCTATCTCTCGGATTATTTTGTCTCTACCTTCAGGTATACTTGGCAAAATTACAATTCCTTAAGAATTGACTTAGTGCCAGCATGAGCGACTTGAAGTTAGAGCAAGAAATCGAAAGAATGGCTTTGGCTATGATGATCCGCAACACTCAGGTAGGAAGAGATCTCATAGCCAATCTCAAAAGCCAATTGACTCTTGTGGAGGTAGCAGGAGTATTGCTCGTCAGTTTTGAGCGTTTAATTGGGTTTGACACCGATTCCTTTTTTTGGGCAGTTGAACATTTAGTGCCCGCCGATGTCATGGCAGAAATCCGCAAAATCACTTCACCTGCGATTTACCAGCGGCTGATCGGCAAAGGCTTTTTGCCCGGTCGAGACATCAGCGTGACTGAGAACGGCCAATTACTCCTGAACGAACGCGCCAAAACGGTCTTAAGTCCTTGTTGTCTTGTTTTGATCTAAGCCACTGGCGGTTAATTGTTGCTCGGGCTGGTTGACGACTCCACCAGGTTGCGATCGCTGTGGTTCTCCTAGCAGTACCACTGAGCAAGTCAATTGCTGGGCAATTTGGGTGGTGATGTCGCTAATGTCTAGACCAGCGGTAGTCCGACGACGCAGCGATCGCAGAATCACCAAATCGTAAGGCTTAGCAGCCTGCACAATTGCCGCAATCACATTATCGCTGGCTACCACCTGAATGTCAGGCTTCAGTTGCGGTGCCCACTTAGCAGCTGACATGGCTAACTGCGACTCAGTCCAGGCTTTCTTGCCTGCCGAGGTATGGCGATCGCCAACATGGAGCAAAGTCACGCTGGCTGCGTTGGCTGCGGCTAACATTTGGGCAAATTGCACGGTTCTGGCTGCGGAAGCGCTCAAGTTATCAATGGGCACCAAAATCCGTTGCATCGTGGTAGGGGAATTCAAAAGGCGGGTAATGGCTACTGGGCAGTGCGACGACCACAGCACGCTGTCTAGTACATTGCCAAATAGACGGGCACGGAAGCCTGTGCGTCTCCCCCAACCCATGACAATCAAGCTGGCATCTTGCTCACGGCTAGCGCGGCTAATCCCTTGAGCAATGCCATCATCAATGCGGAGCAAGGGTTCTGCCTCAACCCCCATTTCTTGGCTGATGGCTTTGGCATTGGCTAATAAGGCTTCACTGCGCTGGATTGCCGAGCTGAGGGGTGGGGCATCCATCTGCATCTGAGCTGTCGCGATCGCCAGAGGCACAATTCTCCCTGCTTCATGTCGAGCTAGCAACGCTGCCATTTCGATCAAATGCTGCTCAGTTTGAGGATTGTAGACAGGGACAACTACTGTAAAAGGGTGATCAGCGGTACCAGCTCCCCAGTTCATGGGTACCGTATCAGAGTCCGAAGTGGTCTCTGGCGTAATCAGTTTGGGGGCCGTGCGACTGGTAATCAAGGGACCCAACGTCGCAGTAATAAGCATCAAAACGATGACGCTGTTGAGTACGCCTTCAGTCAGCATGCCCGCGCGATAGCCTACCAGAGTTGCAGCCAAGGTTGCCCCTACCTGAGGCAGAGACATTGACCACATCGTGAGCAATTCGTCCTTGTTGTAGCCATACAGCAACTTAGCGCCATAGGCAGCCAAGAATTTGCTAATAATCAAGCCAGTGACGATCGCCAGTGTCAGCC
>DATNPE010000073.1:0-9045 GCA_036703355.1 Allocoleopsis sp.
GGTTTTGAGTTTATTCCTGGTGTTCATGGCGCGGTGGAACCACACTGACCCATCCCGAACTCAGAGGTGAAACGCTGCAGCGGCGACGATACTTTGGGGGCAGCCCCACGGGACAATAGCTCGATGCCAGGGCAATAATAAACAAGCAAAAAGAGGGAGTAGTTGTTGAACAAGCTACGCCCTCTTCTTGTATTCAAACAAACGGTTGGGCTTATGGCTGTCTACTCTTCCTCAACAGTTCTACCAAAAGGTGTTTGACGCTTAGTAGCTGAAAAGCTTATCTTGGCATCGTTTATGGGAGATATGAACGTGGATGTCATTCTGGAACGAGCAAGAGAGTTAAAGCAAGCACTAATTGAGTTTGTCCTAGAAGCGGAAGGAGAGTTGGCAGCAGCTCTGGAGTCGTATAGTGCTGAACATTTACGTAGCCAACAACCTGATATTAACCAGAGAAATTTGTGGTTAGATACGTTTCTGACAGAAGGTAAGGTTGGGGATAAAACTCCGCTTGATTTATTTGTGGAAAACCAAACAGAGTTGTCAGAGAGCGATCGCACCCTGCTTCTGAGCTGGCATCGCAGTTTTGTTGGATTATTTGAAATTAAGCAAACTCTGGCTGATGGATTTGAGCTGATGAACTGGCTCACTGCCAAGCGCTATGTGGTTAAGCCTAACAATGAAGCCACAAAGCAGGAGATGTCTCGGTTTCAGTCCGGAGATATTTTGTTAACTCGGATTGCTCCTGTCGCGAAAACGGAGTGGATGTTCTCGGGTCCTTGTATCCCAATGGGGAAATTGGGCAAACCCAAGTTAGCTGTAGCGATCGGTAACTTTAAGCAAAATTATAAACATGCCCTCTATAGTGATGCGCCAGAATTATTGGAGCAATCTTGGCAATCGGTTGAGCAATATCATCAAGATTTCTTAGATTTCTTTGGTAATGATGAAGTCACAATGTCAGGCTATGAACTCGGCAAGAAAATTGCTGAGATGCAAGAAAAAGTAACGCAAAAACGTTTGGCGGATGCTGGTATTGATGATTCTAAATCTCTCGCTGAAATCGCGGCGGAAGCAGGAGTAGACTCGGCTGAAATGGAGTTAGTAGCTGAGGCAGCGGGAGCAGATGCAAAGGCGATCGCTAAAGTCATGGAAAGTAAACAAGCCATGAAAATGGTGATGCCTAAAGTTGAGTTACCTGCTGAGCTCAAGAAAACAGAAAAGGTGACAGTGCTAGCGCATCCTCGCTGGGGGCAAATGTTTCTGCCGACCTACCATCGATTTGAAAGTTTACTGCTCGCTGATGACCCCAGTAGTGATGAGAGCGCTGAGAAGCTAGTGCGTCGGTACTTGGAAAGCTCAGAGATTAATGCTTATGTTTGGTATCGGCTAGCTGAGAAGTACCCCGCGCAACTAGAGAAACTGTTGCAAACGGTGTTACAGCGGCCAGATTTTCAACTAAACCGAGATTTGCCTGGACTGCTGCAGGAGTTTGATAAGCCACTTGAGCCTGATTTACCAGAAGTAGCCAGCGTCCCCGTGCATTTGCATGACCTGTTTCAAGAGGCGCTAGCCGAAGTAGGTAAGTCAAAGTCAAAGGATAAAAGCAAGAAAAAATCGGGCAAGGGCTTTCAGTAAGGCGATCGCTTGCGAGGGCGTAGCCCTTATCGCCGATACCCGATTCTAAGTGGGTTAAATGTGGATGAGTTAGACGTTACTGGTTTGGCGCAAGGCTTCAATGATTTGCACATTTGCCTTGGGAAACGGAAACTGATCAATTTCTGCCAAGGTCACCCAGCGGACTTCATCACATTCGATGGGTTGGGGTTCGCCGCTGATATGGCGGCAATGATGCACGTTTAAGGTGACGCGGAAGTGGGTGTAGGCATGGTCAACGGTGATCAGGCGATCGCCCACCGCTACTTCAATGCCTAACTCTTCTTGGATCTCTCGCTGAATGCAGGCTTCTACGGTTTCCCCTGGCTCAACCTTCCCGCCAGGAAATTCCCATAAGCCCCCTAATAATCCTTCTTGGCGACGGCGATCGATGAGGATTTGGCCTTGGTCATTCCAGATTACGGCAACACCGATCAGCTTGTGAGGAATAGGGGCGCGAGTTTCAGACATGGGTAGTTCAGATTGCAGATTGAATTGATAGGCTCGACAGTGAGCGCTCCAAGGACAAATCAAGCAAGCAGGATTTTGAGGCGTACAAAGCGTTGCTCCGAGATCCATCAGGGCTTGATTAAAATCTCTGGGTTGCTCCGGATCGAGGATAGCTTCGGAAAGTTGCCAGAGCTGTTTAGTGGCTTTTGAAGGCGGAACCTCGATCGCTGCCAAACGACTCAGCACTCGTTTCACATTACCATCCAAAATAGCCACTGCTTGACTAAAAGCAGCACTCAAAATCCCACCAGCGGTGGTGCGACCAATGCCAGGAAGCTGTAAAACCGCTGCTAAATCTTGGGGAAAGGTAGCGCCGTGTCGCTCCACAATCACCTGGGCAGCTCGGTGCAAGTTACGAGCGCGAGCATAATATCCTAAACCTTGCCATGCTTTCAGGACTTGTTGTTGCTCAGCGGCGGCTAAGGTGGTAACGGTAGGAAACAGAGTCAACCAACGCTCATAGTAGGGAATGACTGTTTTGACTTGGGTTTGCTGCAACATGATTTCCGAGATCCAGATAGCGTAAGGATCTCGGTTGCGTCGCCAAGGCAAGTCACGGCCAAAGTGGTGATACCAATCCAAAAGCGATCGCCGCAACTCAAACACAGCAGAACTCGGCAAACTGACTTCCCAATCTGCCGAGCCCTGTTTAATTGATTTATTGTTCACTACGGACACGAGTTATCTTAGCAGTCTACCGATTCAGCGATTTATTCAGCGTCAGAAGCATTGATTTCAGCAGCAAGCAGAGATTTTTCAAAAGCCATGCGCTGCTCAGCATTGCGAAGGAAATAACCACTCATCATGGCTGAGGCGAGGAGACGGCCTAAGTGCTCACGACTCGTAGTAATTTCTACGTCAAAATGTTCTGAGGGCAAGCCGCCCAACAAGCCGATCACGTTACGCTCCATGACCTGCAACACTTCAGGAGAGGTGGGCTTGGAGAGTTGAGAGACAGTTTCTGGACTCATCGCTTGCACATAGCGCCATAGCAAGTCGCTGGACTCGGTGCTGCTTCCAAAAACTTCTGGAAATGGGTTAGATGAGTTATTCAACTTGTACCTCCTGGCAGTAGAACCTAACAGCCTCGACATCAAGCAAGGGGATACTTAACTGTCTTAATTGGTTTGACTGTTAATGTTTCTACAAGTTTCTATAGTCTAAATTTAACAGGAGAGTTGAACTCAAGTAGTGGGCAGAACCGAACCAAAAACAATGAGGGTATCCCAATATCAGCGAGAACCACAGCCATTAGCTAGCAATATATTCGCGCATATCGGCTTTGCG
This sequence comes from Allocoleopsis sp., assembly GCA_036703355.1. Lineage (GTDB taxonomy): Bacteria > Cyanobacteriota > Cyanobacteriia > FACHB-46 > FACHB-46 > Trichocoleus. Next base: position 3,451 of record DATNPE010000073.1, read on the forward strand.
CTTCCGTAACTTGGTCAGGGCTTCGCGCTCGATTTGCCGCACCCGCTCGCGGCTGATGTTGAGGCGATCGCCAATCTTGGCTAAAGTCAAGGATTTACCGTCTTCCAGACCAAAGCGTAACGCCAAAACTTGTTGCTGCTGAGGGGTGAGGTCAGCCATTAACCGCTCTAAATCGGCTCGGAGCGAAGACTGCGCGGCAAAATCTTCTGGAGAAGGTCCGGTGTCTTCGAGTAGTTCACCGAGTTCAGTATCTTGGTTGTCGCCCACTCGCAAGTCTAAAGATAGGGGTTGCCGCGCTCGCTCCAGATAATCTCGAACTTGGCGGGGGGTGAGTTCTAGTTCTTCTGCCAGTTCCGCAGCGGTAGCAGCTCTACCCAACTTCTGCGCCAGTTGTCGCTGAGCTTTCTTAATCTTGTTGAGCTTCTCGGTGATGTGGATGGGCAAGCGAATGGTTCGGCCTTTTTCGGCGATCGCTCGCGTAATCGCTTGACGAATCCACCAGTAAGCATAGGTAGAGAAACGGTAGCCCTTGGAGGGGTCAAACTTTTCAACGCCGCGCTGCATCCCGATCGTGCCTTCTTGGATCAAATCCAGCAAGTCAACGTTGCGCTTGATATACTTTTTGGCAACGGAGACGACCAAGCGCAGGTTAGCTTCTACCATCTTGCGTTTGGCAATTTCACCTTCCTCAACCGCTTGCTGTAGCTCGCTCTCAGAAAGTTTGGCTTGCTCTGCCCACTCCGCTGAGCTAGGTGGACGACCTAAGCGTTCAGCTAAAGTTTCTTGAATTTCATAAAGAATTGCCACGCGCTGGACCTGCTTTCCATAAAGGATTTCCTGCTCATGGGTCAGTAGCGGAACACGACCAATTTCTCGGAGGTAAGCGCGTACGGGATCGGTAGAAGTCTGAGCAGTTTTCATGGCGCTGAGTCTTAGATTGACGATGACACTAGGGGGCGAAGAGAGAAAACTGACTGTTGTCAGCCAGCCAGGGGGACGATGAATGAATTCAGCAAGACCAAGATGAACTTACGGCTTCCGATAGGGCTTAACAGGAATAGGCACTGGAGAGTATTGCGGTGCTTGTGAGCGTGAGGACCAGCTTAAGGCAGCTAATCCCAGGCCCAAGCTGATAGCAATGGCAATTTCGGCTAGTAAGTTAGTTTCTGCCAGCATAAGAAGCCTTAATAATTCGAGAATTTTAATGTTAATAACTGTAACATTTCTGAGAAGTGCTTGGGTATACCTCCTGAGGCTGAATTTGCAGCTTTTGAGGAATGTACCGTTAGAGTACCCGTGAATCAGGGATACGAATGCATCCTGAGCAACAAAATTCAGTGAATATCATTAACCCTGCAATTCTAGGATTGCAGAGGAATTGTTAACTTGTTTTAAGATTCTTGGGTTGTGACCGCAGCTCTCATCAATCAGTGACCATTGCGAACGACCTATTCTCCGAGATTGAAGAATAGCAAGCGTCACTCTCGAGCCAAGCAACAGGGAAAAGACGAACGGATGCGGAAAGTAACTTATCGTAGTGCATGTCTGAGAAAATCGTAAATCCTCTCTAGGGGCATTTTCCACAAAAAATCCTTCTCATTCCTTGAAAAATGAGAAGGACAGGGTTTTACTCGTTTTATTCGCTAGAGAGCGATCGCTGCTTAGCGGGTGAAGATCTAACCCCCAACCCCTTCCCTGAAGGGAAGGGGAGCAAGAAGATAAGTTGCGAGCTTAAGCAATATAGTCTTGAAGGGCTTTCACATCTAGCGGTTGAGATTGGAGCGAGCGAATGGCTGCGGCAGTGGCTTTGGCTCCCGCGATCGTGGTGATGATAGGAATCTTGTAAGACAAGGCACTGCGGCGGATCAGGCGGGCATCGGTTTGCGCTTCCTCACCTGAGGGAGTGTTAAGAATCAGCTGAATCTTCTCATTTTTGATCGAATCCAACACGTGAGGCCGTCCTTCATGGAGCTTCAGCACTAGTTCAACTTCTAGACCGTGCTCGCGGAGGACGTTGCGAGTGCCATCGGTGGCGACGACTTGGAAGCCAATGTCAATCAAGTCACGTACCACCGGGACAACGGCAGCTTTGTCGCGATCGCTCATGGAGACAAACACAGTGCCCGACAAAGGCAGACGTTGGCCCGCAGCTTGGGCAGCTTTGGCAAAGGCTTTACCGAAGTCAGTGTCAATCCCCATCACCTCACCTGTGGAGCGCATTTCTGGTCCCAGAATGGTATCGGTGCCAGGGAATTTCTCGAAGGGAAGCACGGCTTCTTTGACAGAGAGATGTTGGGGAATCCGTTCTTCAGTGAAGCCAATGGATTCTAACGTTTGGCCTGACATGATCCGAGCTGCAATCTTAGCCAGCGGTAAACCAATCGCCTTGGAGACAAACGGAACGGTGCGGGAGGCTCTGGGATTGGCTTCCAGAATGTAGACTTGCTCCCCTTGAACCGCGAACTGGATGTTCATCAACCCGATGACATTCAGCGCTTTGGCAAGTTGCACCGTCCAAGTGCGAATGGTATCCAGGGCAGCGGGAGCCAGGGACGTGGTGGGAAGAGAACAAGCAGAGTCGCCGGAGTGAATCCCCGCTTGCTCAATGTGCTCCATGATGCCACCGATGACCACTTGTCCAGTTTGGTCGGCGATCGCATCCACATCAATTTCGATCGCATTTTCTAAGAACTTGTCGATCAAGATCGGGTGATCGGGTTCGACTTGAACGGCATAGGTCATGTAGCGTTCTAGGTCAGCATCGGAGTAGACAATCTCCATTGCCCGACCGCCCAAGACGTAGCTGGGACGCACGACGACAGGATAGTCAATCTGGCGAGCGATGGTCAGCGCTTCATCGTAACTGCGAGCAATGCCGTTGGGCGGTTGGTGGATGTCCAGTTCGCGAAGAATTTTCTCGAAACGCTCCCGGTCTTCTGCCACGTCAATGGAGTCGGGGGAAGTACCCCAGATCTGAGGGATGAGGGATGAATCTGCGCTATCGCTCTCAGCCTGCCGCTTTTTCAGATATTCCTGGAGAGGAACAGCCAGCTTCAGGGGAGTTTGACCGCCGAATTGGATGATGATGCCGACGGGGTTCTCTGCCTCGATGATGTTGATGACATCTTCTTTGGTTAGGGGTTCAAAGTAGAGGCGATCGCTGGTGTCGTAGTCGGTGGAGACAGTTTCGGGGTTGGAGTTGACCATGATTGTCTCAAACCCTTCTTTGGCTAAGGCAAAGGAGGCATGGCAACAACAGTAGTCGAACTCAATCCCTTGACCAATTCGGTTGGGGCCGCTGCCCAAAATCATCACCTTCGGTTTGTCGGAGGGGAGGACTTCAGTTTCCTCTTCGTAGGTGGAGTAGTAGTAAGGTGTGTAAGCCTCAAATTCAGCGGCGCAGGTATCGACAGTTTTGTAGACGGGAATCACGCCCAGGCTCTTGCGATACGCTCGCACTTCGTCTTCGCTGGTTTTAGTGGCGTAGGCAATCTGGCGATCGCTAAAGCCTTGCTGTTTGATCGCCAACAGTTCTTCTTTACTGAACTCTTGCAGCGACTTGCGCTTCATTGCCTTCGCCGTCTCTAACAGTTCTTGCAGTTTGTCCAAGAACCAGGGATCGATACCTGTTAATTCGTAGATCTCGGCGACGCTCATACCCATTTGGAAGGCATGGCGGACCGTAAAGATGCGGTCAGGGTTGGGAGTGCGGAGAGCTGCGCGAATCTGTTCTAAGCTGGGCAGTTTTTCAGCGCGATCGCAACCCCAGCCAGCCCGTCCTGTTTCGAGCGATCGCAATGCTTTTTGGAAGGATTCTTGGAAGGTGCGACCGATCGCCATTGCCTCACCCACCGACTTCATCTGCGTGGTGAGAACTGGGGTCGAGCCAGGAAACTTCTCGAAAGCGAAGCGAGGAATTTTGGTGACTACGTAGTCAATCGTCGGCTCAAAGCTGGCGGGGGTTTTCTTGGTGATGTCGTTAGGGATTTCATCCAAGGTGTAACCGACAGCCAACTTGGCGGCGATCTTGGCGATCGCAAATCCGGTTGCCTTAGAAGCGAGGGCGGAACTGCGAGACACCCGTGGGTTCATCTCGATCACAATCACGTCGCCTGTTTCGGGATGGATCGCGAACTGAATGTTAGAGCCGCCTGTTTCTACGCCAATCTCACGAATGATTTTAATCGAAGCATCCCGCAGCCGTTGATACTCTTTGTCGGTGAGGGTTTGGGCGGGAGCCACGGTGATCGAGTCGCCTGTGTGGATGCCCATCGGGTCAATGTTTTCGATGGAGCAGATAATTACCACGTTGTCGGCGAGGTCCCGCATCACTTCTAGCTCGTACTCTTTCCAGCCCAGAAGTGATTGTTCAATCAGAATCTGCGAGACGGGGCTAGCATCTAGCCCAGATTGAGAAATTTCTTCAAATTCTTCTTGGTTGTAGGCAATACCGCCGCCCGATCCGCCGAGGGTAAACGCAGGACGAATAATTAATGGATAGGAACCAATTTCGGCAGCGATTTGCTTGGCTTCTGCCATGGTCTCTGCCAAGCCTGAGGGGCAAACGCTGACCCCAATTTTCTCCATCGCCTCTTTAAAAAGCTTGCGGTCTTCTGCCTTTTCGATCGCAGGTAACTTCGCGCCGATCAACTCTACGCCGTACCTCTCCAAAACTCCTTGTTTCGCTAGGGTCACGGCTAAATTTAGGGCCGTTTGCCCGCCCATTGTCGGTAGCAAGGCATCCGGTCGCTCCTTAGCAATGATTTTCTCTACTAGCTCAGGAGTGAGTGGCTCAATATAGGTGCGATCGGCGGTGTCTGGGTCTGTCATGATTGTGGCTGGGTTGGAGTTCACCAGCACCACCTCGTAGCCCTCATCTCGCAGTGCCTTACAAGCCTGAGTTCCTGAGTAGTCAAACTCGCTAGCTTGCCCAATCACAATCGGGCCAGAGCCAATCAACAAAATCTTGCGGAGGTCATCGCGACGAGGCATAGTCTTGCTAAAGCTGTCATGGTTCGTAAATCCCACTCATTGTAGAAGGTTTCCTCTCGGAGTTGCTGATCGTTTTATGCACTTTTTTGGAGGATTATCATCAAACTTTGGGTACAGGCAAGGTCAAATCATCGAATCAGGATTTTGCGCTGAGGTTCGTGATTATTCCTTGATTTTGAATTGAGAATTACTTGCATTAATATTGACTAGGGTGATATCGCTGCTTTACTGTCGTGTACCAATTCACCCCCATGGACTGATAGCCTTTCTATTGAGACGAATGTAAAAGCTATTTCCCGCTTTTATTGATAGTTTTTTTGATTAAGTGACTCTACAACTGTACGGAGAACTGTGTGAAACGTCGTAAGTTATTGTCCCTGTTGGGGTTAGCGGTGACAACTGGAGGAGTGGCGATCGCTTGTTCTAACAACTCCACGGCTCCCAATGCTCAAACCTCCCCCGCCACCTCTCCGAGCGCTACCACTGCGGCTAATAGCGCGACAGGTCAGGAACTCGTCGTGTACTGCGGTCGAGACGAAAAACTGGTCGGGGAATTAATTAAAAAGTTTGAAGCCGAAACGGGCACTAAAGTTCAAGTTCGCT
>DATNPE010000074.1:0-7404 GCA_036703355.1 Allocoleopsis sp.
TCGTTGCTCAGGCTGGGTCAGCATGGGTTAGCAGAAAAAGATTGTAACAATTCCTAATCTTTTAGAATATCGCTGTTCCAGGTACAGAAGTTGGCTTTTATCAGCGAAAAACTGCCGCGATCGCTTCCTCCAGCCTTCAACCCAGAAACCGCATCAGAAGGCAACGTACCGCGATAAGATCAGGGCGATCGCAGATTCAGCGCAAAAGGCAGAGGCAGTCCGGTGAGCGTTCCCATCTCGGCTGAGCAAGACCGTATTCTTGCCGCCATTGATATTGGCACTAATTCTATTCACATGGTCGTGGTCCGGGTGCAACCGACCTTACCCGCCTTTAGCATCATGGCTCGCGAGAAAGACACGGCTCGGCTGGGCGATCGCGACCCCGAAACCGGAGACCTAACTCCTGCGGCAATGGGACGGGCGATCGCGGCGTTGAAGCGCTGTAAAGACATTGCTGCGACGCTGAATGCCGAACAAATTATTGCAGTGGCCACCAGTGCGGTGCGGGAAGCACCCAATGGCAAAGACTTTGTCAAGCAAGTCGAGGCGGAAGTTGGCATCATCGTCAACTTAATTTCTGGGCAAGAAGAAGCTCGACGCATTTACTTGGGCGTGCTGTCGGGGATGGAATTTGCCAACCAACCCCACGTCATCATCGACATTGGCGGTGGCTCGACCGAGTTGATTTTGGGCGATGGGCACGAACCCCGCACCCTCAGTAGCACTAAAGTTGGAGCTGTTCGTCTCACAGCGGAATACGTCACCACGGACCCGATCAGTAATGCTGAGTTTCAATATTTGCAAGCTTATATCCGAGGCATGATCGAGCGTCCAGTGGAGGAACTGCGGGCTCATCTCAAACCTGGAGAAGTTCCGCGTTTAGTGGGCACCTCTGGCACTGCCGAAACGGTCGCCATGCTTCATGCCCGTGAAAAGCTGGGCATCATTCCTGACCCCTTGAACGGCTACCAAATATCACTCGCTGATCTGCGAGAAATTGTAGCCCGTTTACGCAAGCTGAGTTTTGCTGAACGGCTGACTCTACCAGGAATCTCAGAGCGTCGGGCTGAAATCATTCTGGCGGGAGCCTTAATTTTGCAAGAGACAATGGCGTTCTTGGAGATTGATAGCCTCACCATTTGCGAGCGAGCTTTGCGCGAAGGCGTGATAGTTGATTGGATGCTCACCCACGGCCTGATTGAGGATCGATTGCGCTACCAAAGCTCGGTACGGCAGCGGAGTGTGAAGCGGGTGGCACGCAAGTACCAAGTGAATCTGGACTACAGCCAACGCATTGCAGCCTTTGCCACTAGCTTGTTTGACCAAACTCAAGGCTGGCTGCACTGCTGGGGTGAGGAGGAAAAAGAACTCTTGTGGGCTGCGGCCATCTTGCACAACTGCGGCCATCATGTAAATCATGCCTCCCACCACAAGCACTCCTACTACCTCATTCGCAACGGTGATTTACTCGGTTATACCGAGATTGAAATTGAAACTATTGCAAACTTGGCGCGCTACCACCGCAAAAATAGTCCCAAAAAGAAACATGAAACCTATCGCAACCTCACGAGCAAAAAGCATCGGCGGGTTGTAGAGCAGTTGAGTGCCTTGTTGCGCTTAGCCGTGGCTCTCGATCGCCGTCAAATTGGCGCGGTGCAGCAAGTTCGCTGTGACTATCGCTCCGAAATGAAAGAGCTATATCTCTGGCTGCAACCCACACAACCTACCGATGACTGTGCTCTTGAGATGTGGAGCGTGAATTATAAAAAGGGGGCTTTTGAGACCGAATTCGGGACCAAGCTGATTGCCAAGTTAGAGACAGCGCCATTGTAAACTCTCTAGCGATCGCACTGTGATTAGGCCGCTGTACTGAGTCAAAAATTTTACTATTTCTATTTAAAGATACTCATCAATCTTAATCAGGCTGGGGCATGCTAAGAAGATAGCCCTTATGACCTGACAGGACTTGTATGAAAGGCTCTAACCAGCCACTGAAGCAAAGACGCTGTTGCTCCAGCCATTGCTGTAGAACTCATTCCAGACAAGGGTACCCGCAAAAGACACAGCTTCCTCAAGCGACTACCTGGAGCGCCAATTGTGACTGCCTCAACCTGCTGCCGATTGGCGTGTTTCAACTCAACGCCAATGGTGAGATAGTTGCAGTCAGCGATCGCTGGTCTGAGATGACTGGGCTGGCCTGGGCAGAGGTGCAAGGAAAGCAATGGACGGCTAGCATTCATCCGAGCGATCGGGCTGCGGTTGAGGCAGCATGGCAGCGCACTCTAGCAATCCATTCTCTGCAAGCGGAGTATCGCTGGCATTCCCCAACCCAACCGACTCTTTGGGCCCTCGGCCAACTTGTGGCTCAAAAGAGCCCTGAGGGGGAGATTTTGAGCTATGTCGGCACGATCAGCGATATTACAGCTCAGAAACAAGCCACTCTAGCCAGTCAGCCAGAACCCGCAGCCAACGCTAGCGATCGCATAGAGATCGAGGCAGCGCTGCGAGAGAGAGAAGCTCAACTGCAGCTAGACATTATTGAGCGGCAACAGGCAGAAGAATTGTTGCGACAGCAAAGCGAACGAGAGCGGCTGATTGCCAAGATTGCCCAACAAATTCGCCAATCTCTCAATCTCGATACCATCCTCAGCACTACCGTTGAGAACATCCGCCACTCCTTAGAGAGCGATCGCGTTTTGATTTATCGCGTCGAAGGAAATCACCAAGGTTGCTTTGTCGCCGAATCGGTCGGGACCGAGTGGCCCTCATTACTGCGCGTCCAGATGCAGGAAACTTGGTCTCCCGACTCTCGCAACCACTACCACCAAGGATTGGTCGCTACCGTATCCGATCTACAACAGGCAAATTTCCCCCCAGAGATGACCCGATTTTTGCGCGGTTACGGAGTGCAAGCGGCGATGGCAGCCCCCATTCTGCAAGGCGGCACCCTCTGGGGACTGCTAGTGGTGCATCAATGCCAAGGCGCTCGTGATTGGCAAACCCATGAAATTGATTTGTTGCAACAGTTAGCGGCTCAAGTGGCGATCGCCATCCACCAATCAGAACTGTTTCAGCAGGTGCAGCAGTTAAATACAGTTCTGGAAGATCAGGTTCAAGAGCGTACAGCTCAACTGGCGCAAGCTCTAGACTTTGAAGCTCGGTTGAAGCGTATTACCGATAAAGTACGCGACAGCCTAGATGAAGACCACATCCTCACTACAGCCGTACAGGAATTGGCCTTGGGCTTAAGTGTGCGTTGTTGCGACACCGGAATCTATAACGCCGACCACACCATTTCTACGATCACCCATGAATATAGTGATGATTCCGCCGCGATTGGCCGCACTATCGAGATGACAACTCGGCCAGAAATTTACCAACAGCTTTTGCAAGGTCAATATCTACAATTTTGTATCTGTAACGGTTTGACGATTCGGTCGATCCAAAGCTCATCTACGATCCTGGCTTGTCCCATTGTGGATGACCAAGGTGTATTGGGCGACCTTTGGCTCTTCCGTCCCAACACCGACAGATTCAACGAGTTGGAAATTCGCCTCGTGCAGCAGGTGGCCAACCAATGTGCGATCGCCATTCGCCAAGCCAGACTCTATCAAGCGGCGCAAGCTCAAGTGGCTGAGCTAGAAAAGTTGAATCGGCTCAAGGATGATTTTCTCAGCACCGTTTCCCATGAGTTGCGAACTCCCATGTCTAGCATCAAGATGGCGACACAAATGCTAGAGATGAGCCTGATGCGGGCAGGGCAACCCGTTTCTGGTTTGTCCGATCGCACCTCACGATACTTTCAAGTACTCCATGACGAATGCGATCGCGAAATCAAACTCATCAACGATCTGCTCGACTTAACGCGGTTAGATGCCGAGACCGAACCACTCCTCTTCACTGCCATTAACCCACATTGCTGGATTCCCAGCGTGGTCGAGCCATTTTTAGAGCAGGCACGCCAACAGGAACAACCGTTGCAAGTGCAGTTGCCGCCTAACCTACCAACGCTACACACCGATCTCAACATTTTGAAACGCATCTTCAGCGAATTGCTCCGCAATGCCTGTAAGTACACGCCACGCCAAGCCGCGATCGCGATAACGGCGGAGGCGAACTCAGAATCTTTTTGGCTCAGCGTCCAGAACTTTGGTGTGGAAATCGCGGACATAGAACTAGCGCATGTCTTCGATAAGTTCTACCGCATCCCCAACCACGACCCCTGGAAGCATGGCGGCACAGGCTTAGGACTTGCCTTGGTGAAGAAACTAGTCGAGCATTTGGGCGGCACGATTCAAGCCACGAGTCAGGAAAGTCAGGTATGCTTCACGGTGCAACTACCGATCGCCCCTAATCCCTCAACTTAGCCAGTCTTATTCGGCCTTACCTAAACGCCGTTGCAGTTGCTTAAAGGCTTGGTACATCTCTGGCAAGCGCTTGTAGATGGCCGACGCTTTGAGATAGATTTTGTTATCTACCGCTGGACTGCCCGACACGATCGCCCCTGGCTCCACATCTCCGTGAATGCCTGATTGGGCTGTCGCGATCGCCCCATCTCCCACCGTGGATTGGTTGGCTACACCCACCTGACCCGCCAGAATTACCCGCTTGCCAATCTTGACTCCGCCTGCCATGCCCACTTGAGCTGCCATTGCACAAGCTTCTCCCACTTGGCAGCCGTGAGCGATATGCACCATATTGTCGAGCTTGGTGTTGCGGCCAATCCGCGTCTCTCCCACCGCCGGGCGATCGACCGTAGAATTGCAACCAATTTCTACGCCATCCTCTAGCACCGTGTAGCCCGACTGCTCCATCTTGTACCAACCTTCTTTCGTCGGCACAAAACCAAACCCTTCAGAACCGATCGCCGCCCCAGAGTGGACCACACAATCATTGCCAATCCGGGTGCGCTCGTGAATCACACAGTTGGCGTGAAGTGTGGTGCGATCGCCAATCTGCACGTCTGGATAAACCACCACATTCGGGTGAATGCACACGTCATTGCCAATCTTGACGCCTGCCTGAATCACCACATGCGGCCCGATGGCAGCGTTCTGCCCCACCTGTGCTGTGGGATGAATCACCGCTGTCGGGTGGATTTCTGGCTCTGGGCGGAAGGGTGTGTAGAACAGAGCGATCGCTTGGGCAAAGACCAACCGTGGCTGTGAGGTGGCAATCCAGGCAATGCCGCGTTCAGTTGCTTGCGCTTGTAGAGCCTCATTTAGAGGAAGAATTAACGCACTGGCTGCGGTTTTGCCTACTTCTGCCGCAAACTTGTCGCCCTCAATGTAGCTAAGCTGGCCAGAAACGGCTTCATCCACGGCTGCAACACCTGTTAGCTCTGGGTCACAGCCAGGATTGCTGGTCAAGCTATTACCAGTCGCAACAGCACTGAGGGGTTGAATAATTTGACTAAACTTCATCGCAAACAGGCAACAAGAGGTGGCGTAACGCATGGTAAGCCGTAATTGAGGCGATCGGCAACTTTTGCACAGAATCTACAAATCTGCGAACGCAGAGGGATAACTCACCTTGCCTAGAAATTCCTGTGGAACAGGCTTGAGGAATTTCACCATAAAGAACTCTGGTGGAACAGGAAAAGGAGATGCAATGCCATAGTTCACAGATGGCTCAAACCCAAAGCGGCTATAGAACGGTGGATGTCCCAGAACGATCGCGATCGCCTCTCCTTGATCCTCTGCTTTTGCCAATCCTGCCTGAACCAGAGCACTGCCAATTCCCTGCCGTTGATAGTCAGGATGGATGGCGAGAGGAGCCAAACCCAGAACAGGCAATGTTTCTACGCCCACCAAATCGATATAGCTAAAAAGGAGATGTCCCACGACAACTCCCTCCTTTTCGGCCACTAAAGATAGTTCAGGGATATAGCGATCGCTCTGCCGAATTCGTTCTACCAAAAGAGCTTCAGCATCTTGCCCAAAGGCTTGCAGGAGAATGTCAGCGATCGCCGGATAATCGGCAGGCGTTTCAGTGCGGATCTGCATCGGTAGCTCTTAAGATTGCCGTTCTAGAAAAGCAACGCATTCCACATGCGCCGTTTGCGGGAAGAAATCGGCGGGTTGAGCCTTCACCAACCGATAATTGCCCTCCTGACAGAGAATCTTCAAGTCACGGGCTTGAGTGGCAGGTTTGCAACTGACATAGACAATCCGCTGGGGTTGAATTTGCAACAACGTCTCCAACACCACGCGATCGCAGCCTTTGCGGGGAGGATCGAGCAGCACCACGTCGGGTTGTACAGACAGCGTGCGTAAAACCTTTTCGACCGCGCCCACCTGGAACGTGACGTTCGTGATGCCATTGAGTTCGACATTGTGTTCCGCTTGGGCGATCGCTTCTGGTTGCAGTTCCAACCCAATCACTTCCTTAACTCGTTGCGCCAACGGCAAAGTGAACGTACCAACACCGCAATAGGCATCAACTACAGTTTCATGGCCTTGCAAATTGAGCTGATTGATGATCGCTTCCAGCAGGGCTTCCGCTTGTTCGGTATAGACCTGGAAGAAAGTCGTGGGGTGAATTTGGAACTGCAACCCACCAAACTCTTCCAACAGATAAGATTGACCCGCAATCTGTCGCGTTTCCTGACCAAAAATGGCGTTGGTGCGCTGGGGATTGATATTTAGCGACACCCCCACTAGATCGGGATAGCGCTCTAACCAAGCTTGGGCTTGTTCTTCTAACCCTGGCAAATTCGCGTCCTTCACTACCAAGGTTAGCAAGATCTCGCCCGTGCGCCGACCGATCCGCAAGCTCAAATGACGCACTTTCCCTCGGTGCTGCTTCTCGTCATAGATGCCCCAGCCTCGGTCATAAATGTCTTGCTTCACCTCAGCCAGCAAAGGATTCAACCGTTGGTCTTGGATCGGGCACTGATTCAAATTAATCAAATGATGACTGCCTTTTTGGTAGTAACCTGCTTGCACTTGGCCTGACTGCGATCGCGCCAGAGGATAGGTCGATTTGTTGCGATAGCCCAAATCTGCTGTTGCTCCCAAAATGGGTTCCACAGGTGGCGCACTAAACCCACCAATCCGCTCCAGCGCCTGAACCACTTGGTTTTGCTTGGCTTCCAGTTGGTAAGCGTAGTCAATATGCTGCCACTGACAACCGCCACATTTATCCGCCACGATGCAGCGAGGCCGAATCCGTTTCTCTGACGGGCTTACAATCTGCATTAACTTGCCGTGAGCATACTGCGCCTTCACCTGTACCAACCGCACCGACACGCGATCGCCAGGAACCGTATCGGGCACGAACACCACCCGCTGCTCAAAGCGACCGACACCTTCACCGCCATCGGTCAGGTCATGAATATCAATTTCTACCAACTCCCCTTGCCGCCATTGGTCGGTCGCAAGCTCGGTTTCATGAGTGGTCGGC